>RKSB01000048.1 GCA_007571095.1 K189A clade bacterium
GCCCTCAGCCAAAAAGAGCCTTCAGCTAAAAGGAGCCTTCAGCTAAAAGAAAATAAAAAATAGAAAATAGAGCCTTCAGCCAGAAGGAGCCCTCAGCTAAAAGAAAATAGAGCCCTCAGCCAAAAAGGGGATAAAAAAATAGAGCCTTCAGCCAGAAGGAGCCCTCAGCTAAAAGAAAATAGAAAATAGAGCCTTCAGCTAGAAGGAGCCTTCAGCTAGAAGGAGCCCTCAGCTAAAAGAAAATAGAGCCCTCAGCCAAAAAGGGGATAAAAAAATAGAGCCTTCAGCTAGAAAGGGGATAGAGAGCCCTCAGCTAAAAAGGGAATAAAAAATAAGAGCCCTCAGCTAAAAAGGGAATAAAAAATAAGAGCCCTCAGCTAAAAAGGGAATAAAAAATAAGAGCCCTCAGCTAGAAAGGGAGTAGGGAATAAAAAGGGATAAACAACAATCAAGCGAACTCATCGGCAAATAAAGTACCTAATGTAAGCGTGGCTGAGCCGATCTCCCTCAGTCACGCTCCTTCTTGGCTCGATGGAGGCTGATTTTACCTGATTTCAGTGAATGCGTCCTGTCTGCTTTGCTGGCAGTCAGCCCACTCTGCTTCTTTGCGCTTTGATTCAGGTCTGGAAGTTGCCGGGCAAACCAGCGGCTTTTCCTGTGCTTTCCATCGCTCCAACCCTGCCCCTCCTCAAAGTGTCAGATTCTTGCTGAGTGGACACAAGCAGAGGCTTTTTGGAGAATGGCCGGTGATCATGCCGTCAACCCTGATCCAACTCCCGAAGTCGGAACCTTCGTTTGCCTCGTCAACAGGTCATACAGAGCAATATCCAGCTTACCGAAAGTCCTTGTCGGTACTTCTTCATGTCCCTGCCGAAAATTCGACCCCAAAACCCGTCTTTCGAATGCCGGCAGAGAAGTCAGCATGCTGGTTGACTGAATGTAACCAGAAGAGCAAAAAACTGCTTGCCCGAAATCACGAAAAGAGGATGGCCAGGAACAAAGCGAAAACAGGGCGAAATGGAGAGAGCAGGTCATTGGCCGGGTAATCGCCGCTATCTCGGTGGTGTCGGCCGCAAGGGGACGAGAATACAAGCCTTGCCTCCGCCCTCCTCCAAAATCAAGCATAATGTACTGCTGTCGCTGGCATTCCAGCCAGAACGAACGGTACCTGAGAGAATCATTGACGGAGCGAAAGGAAAGGAATTTTCCTGATTCTCCTCCTCGCCCTTGACCACAGACAACATGAGGTAAGCCATGACTGAAAAACCCAACCTGAACACCGACCTCTCCGGCAGTATCGCTCTGGTCACAGGCGCGTCTGCCGGTCTCGGCTGGCGATTTGCCAAAATACTCGCTGATCGAGGTGCTGCTCTGGCAGTCGGTGCCCGAAGGCTGGAGCGGCTGGAGGGTTTGAAAAAAGAAATCGAGGAAGCAGGCGGAAGATGTTTCGCCTACAGGGTGGATATGACTGATCGGAAGAGTGTTCGGGATCTGGTCGAGGCAGCCGAGAAGGATCTTGGCACAATAGACATTCTGGTTAACAACGCCGGTATACCAGACGCTCAGCACGCAACCAGAATGGATGACGCACTGGTTGATGCGGTGTTTGACACTAACCTGAAGGGCCCGTGGGTACTGGCCTGTGAGGTTGCCAAAAGACTGATCGCCAAAAAACAGCCCGGTCGCATCGTCAACATCTCCTCAATAGCCGCCTACACTTACAGTGGCAACGGGGCTGCCCTCTATTCAACCACCAAGGCTGCGGTCGTTCGAATGACCGAGGCACTGGCGGTTGAGTGGGCACGCTTTGGTATCAATGTAAACGCCATCGCACCGGGTGCTTTCGAATCCGAGATGATGGATGGCATGACAAAGCGCATGGGGGATATCGCACAACACTTCCCTCGAAAGCGCATCTGTAGCCCCGAACTTCTGGATTCCACGCTAATCCATCTGGTCGCGCCGGCTTCGGAGGCTGTTACCGGCACCGTCATCAAGGTAGATGACGGGCAGGGAGTGCGCTAGAGGCTTCATGGATCCGATCAGCCAGGGAGTACTTGGCGCCACAGCAACTCAAGTATTTGGCCCGGTTTCTCGGCACAAGGGTCTGGCAACAGCCGGCCTGGCAGGTGCCTTGTCAGGCATGGCAGCGGATCTGGACGTGTTTTTTTTCTCGTCCGAAGACCCCTTGCTGTTTCTTGTGTATCACCGCCATTTCACTCATTCGCTGGTGTTTATTCCTGTCGGCGCGCTGATCGTCAGCTGGGTGCTGCAACATTTTTATTTCAGAAACAAACTCAGATTTCGAGAGGTCTACCTGTCCTGTCTGGTGGGATACGCCACCCATGGCCTTCTGGATGCCTGCACTACCTATGGCACTTCCCTGCTCTGGCCTTTCTCGGATGAACGGATAGCCTGGAACATCGTCTCCGTTGTTGACCCCTTGATGACAGTACCGGCGGTGGTTCTGGTGGTGCTCGCCGGTCGTCGCCGGAGTCGGCGATACGCAATTCTGGCACTGGCATGGATTCTGCTCTACTTAAGCGCGGGTGCAGTCCAGCACTCAAGGGCCGAGGCGGCTGCTCGAGCACTGGCCGACAGTCGCGGCCATTCAACCGAGCGGCTGGAGGTCAAGCCGGGGTTTGCCAATCTCCTGCTCTGGAAATCGGTTTATCTGCATCAGGATTATTACTATGTGGATGGCATTCGCGCCGGCCTTGCCGTCACTTCCTTTGGCGGCGACTGTATCGCCGACTTTGACCGGCAGCAGCACATGCCCTGGGTCAATCCGGGCAGCCAACAGGCCACGGATATTGAACGTTTTCGGGTTTTCTCCAACGGCTATCTGTCGCCCTGGGGGGATGAACAGACCTCGATAGCAGACATCCGCTACTCGGCATTTCCACACGAAATCGATCCGATATGGGGTATAGAACTGGACCCCGAAAAAGGGCCCTCCGAGCATGTTGACTATTGGACCAATCGACCGGCTACAGGAATCGACAGTTTGAACCTTCTCGCAGACCTGTTGCTGGGCAGACAACCGTCGGACTTTCGCCGAATCGGTTGTAAGTCAGAAAACCCCCAATAGGCTGGCCAAAGCGACCTCGGGATGAGCGGCTCGCAT
>RKSB01000223.1 GCA_007571095.1 K189A clade bacterium
TCCGATATGATGGATGGCCGAGTGGGCATCATACGCAAGGCACTGGACGACAGAGGCTATGCCGAAAAGGTTGCGATCATGTCCTATGCCGCCAAGTATGCCTCGGCTTTCTACGGCCCTTTTCGGGATGCTCTGGGCAGTCGGTCATCTCTCGGCACCGCCGACAAAAAGACTTACCAGATGAATCCGGCCAACAGTGACGAAGCTCTTGCCGAGGTGTTGCTGGATCTGGCCGAGGGTGCCGACATGGTGATGGTCAAGCCGGGTCTGCCCTATCTCGATGTATTGCATCGAGTGAAGGCGGAGTGCAGGGCACCCACCTTTGCCTATCAGGTGAGCGGCGAGTATGCCATGTTGCGAAATGCAGTCGATTTGGGGTGGTTGAATGAGTCGGCTATAATGGAATCCCTGCTGGCCTTCAAGCGAGCTGGTGCGGACGGTATCCTGACCTATTTTGCGTTGCAGGTCGCCCGAGTGCTGACGGAATAGTCAGAAGTGGTTGCAATCTGTCTTTCCTGCGATTAAATTACCCTGTGAACTTCCCGTGTTTTTACCCGACTTTCAGTGAACTTGTGCTGTTCAGTGCGAGGCTCCGTCTTTTTCACGCTTTGTAGAACCGGAACGCTGAGTCTGCTGAAAATCAGCCAGTACCTGCGAATGTGCCGGCTGCCTTCTGTTGATTGGGTCAATTGAGAGTTTAGAAAAAAGAGGATCAGTGAAAGGAGCGAATATCCGTCAGGATCAAGCCGTCCTGCTCCTGCAACCAAATAGGTAATGGCAAAGAGGTACTGGAATGAGTGATGTCATTGTGCATGTTACAGACGACTCTTTTGAGGAAGAGGTTCTGAGGTCAGACAAACCGGTTCTGGTTGACTACTGGGCTGAATGGTGCGGTCCCTGCAAGATGATCGCCCCTATTCTTCAGGAAGTGGCGGAGTCTTATGTTGATCGCGTCAAGGTCTGCAAGCTGGACGTTGACAGCAATTCGGTCATCCCTTCGCAGTACAACATTCGCGGCATTCCCACCCTGATGCTTTTCAAAAGCGGAAATATAGAGGCCAGCAAGACAGGCGCGCTGTCGAGGTCTCAGTTGGCGGCTTTTCTTGACAGCAACATTTAGGTCAGGACGGCTGAATATTGACCTCCCTGCGGAGACGGCCCTCGGTGTACAAGTGCTTCAGGGAACTCGATTTTTTGCGAGAGAGTTTTTATTGCTCGCACAGCACCCTTTTTTCTGACGGCTTTAAGTAAATTGCTCGAAACACATCCTTCAGACCTGCTTCAGGTTGCCCTTCCTACTCCTTTTGGCGGCTTGTGGCGGTTTGGCGAATGAAGTCTCCGTTCGCTGCTCAAGTGGCGTTTGGCCCTGCCTTTGTACTGGTCTGATCTTTCTCCTGAACTCTATCTCCTGAACTCTACATGAACTCCAAACCTTCTCAACAAATGTCCGAGACCCCTATGAACCTGGCCGAAATGAAGGCCAAACCAGTGGCCGATCTGCTCGAAATAGCACAAGAAGCCGGCATTGACAATCTGAACAGAGCCCGTAAATCCGAGGTCATTGCGGCGATACTCAGAAAACAGGCCAAAAAAGGCAAGCATGTCTGTGGCGAAGGCGTGCTGGAAGTTCGTCCTGACGGTGTGGGCTTTTTGCGCACAGCCGAGGGGTCCTATCTGGCCGGCCCTGATGACATCTATGTATCCCAGAGCCAGATTCGCCGATTCAGTCTGCGCACCGGAGACACAGTGTCGGGCAGAATTCGCCCGCCCAAGGAGGGTGAGCGCTATTGCGCCTTGCTGAAAGTTGACAGCATCAACCTAAGCGAACCCAACGGAAAGAATCTCAAGGTATTCGAAAATCTCATTCCGCTGTTTCCAGACGATCGGCTGGTGCTCGAAAGAGGCAACGGCAGCACCGAGGACCTGGCGGGCCGGATTGTTGACCTGATAGCACCCGTGGGCAAAGGCCAGAGGGGCTTGATTGTGTCGCCTCCGAAGGCCGGTAAAACCCTGATGCTTCAGGGTATTGCCCAGTCAATCAGTGCCAACAACCCGGAGGTCGAACTCATCGTACTGCTCATTGATGAGCGGCCTGAAGAGGTAACCGAAATGCGCCGCTCGGTGCGTGGAGAAGTGATTGCCAGCACTTTTGACGAGCCGCCTTCTCGGCATGTTCAGGTTGCCGAGATGGTCATAGAAAAGGCCAAAAGGCTGGTCGAAAGTGGCCGTGATGCGGTGATTCTGCTGGACTCCATTACTCGGCTTGCCCGTGCTTACAACACTTTGGCACCCTCTTCCGGCAAGGTGCTGACCGGAGGAATAGACGCTCGTGCACTGGAACGACCCAAACGCTTTTTTGGTGCGGCTCGAAATATAGAGGAGGGCGGCAGCCTGACCATTGTGGCGACTGCTTTGGTTGACACGGGTTCCAAAATGGACGAAGTCATCTACGAAGAATTCAAGGGAACGGGTAATCAGGAACTGCATCTGGAACGAAAGATTTCCGAGAAGAGAGTTTTTCCGGCAATCAACATTCGCCGGTCCGGTACCAGAAGAGAGGAGTTGCTTATCTCGGAGAACGACCTGCAACGCGTGTGGATTCTGCGCAAATTACTGCATGACATGGAAGATATTGCCGCCATTGAGTTCCTGATTGACCGGCTGAAGGGAACCAAAACCAACGAAGAGTTTTTTGACTCCATGCGGAGCAGCAAGTAGAGGCGAGTTGCCGCCACCCTGAGCAGGGGTCATCACTCCGCCTGTTCGCCTTCTTCGTTTTTTGAAGACTTCAGAAACCGTATCGGTTGAGACCAAGTCTTGAGTGCCGACTCCGAAGTCAAAAAGACCACTCCCAATAGCCTGCGCAAGCCCGAACCGCCCATTCTCCCCTTGGGTTGCTCGCCTGAAAGCTCGGCGAGCCTACGACTCTCCCGAGTTTTGAGCCTTTCCCGAATGTCCTCGCATGCACTAAACTGACCACTCGACCCGCTCAGAACGAGATCCGAGTGTCTGGCGAATTTTTCAAGGCCAGCAAAATGCATCCTTCGGGCGAAAAGACCATTCAAGTCAGTAGCCAGTCGACTGCGACTGCCCTGGCTGGAGCAGT
>RKSB01000151.1 GCA_007571095.1 K189A clade bacterium
GACGCTGGCGACGCTGGTCGTTTTCGTCCTCTGGTTGCTGGATCGTTTGCTATTGTCCCGAGTGTCCGCCCGCCGATTTGAGCGAGCCAGGCAACTGAACGCTTATGCCGGCTCCTTTTTTCCTGTTCTGCTGATCGTTTTGGTTGCCCGGTCGTTTCTGTTTGAACCCTTTCAAATTCCTTCTGCCTCCATGGTTCCCACTCTCGTTGCCGGCGACTTTATTCTGGTTAACAAGTTTGCTTACGGCCTGAGACTTCCGGTTACTCGAACTCGTGTCCTGAACCTCGGGCTTCCCGAACGAGGCGAAGTGGCAGTTTTTACACCGCCGCACGACTCCCGCTATTTCATCAAGCGAATCATAGGCTTGCCTGGAGACAAGATCAGTTATCGCAGGCAGCAGCTTCGAGTGAATGGTCGTCCGGTATTCCTGAAGCAAATTCCTCAGGCGTCCGATTCCACATCTCTCGTTTTTGAAGAAACACTTGGCAAGAAAACCTATCGAACTCGAATAGACCGCCGAAGGGGCAGCCGAGAAGGCGAATGGGTTGTTCCAGAAGGGCATTATTTCGTTTTGGGCGACAACCGCAACCTAAGCGAGGACAGTCGTTACTGGGGTTTCGTTCCAGAGCGCAATCTGGTGGGGCGAGGTTCCGCCATCTGGATGCACAAGGAAGCAGGCTTCCATCTGCCTACCTTTGCCCGCAACGGCTTCATTCCTTGAACAGAGTAAAACGTGGTATCTCAGTCATCGAAGCCGGACAAATCAAAGCTGGAGCAGGCAATCGGCTACAGGTTCAAGGACTCCCGATTACTGGACCTTGCGCTCACTCACAAGAGCGTCAGCAAAGAGAATAACAACGACCGCCTCGAGTTTCTGGGTGATGCCATACTGGGTTTTCTGATGGCCAAAGAGCTGTACAAACAACGAGCCGACACTTCCGGACGCATGTCCCTGCTTCGGTCAAGTTTGGTCAAGGGCCAGAATCTGACTCGCATCGCTCGAACCCTTCAGCTTGACCTTTATCTGCAAACAGGCCCGTCCTGGCGATCACGCGATTCGAAGGCCTGGGCCAGGGCTTTGGAGGATGCATTGGAAGCCCTGATCGGTGCCGTTTACCTTGACGGCGGCATTGAGGCGACGGACAAAGCGGTTTTTCGCCTGTTTGCCCGATCGCTTCGACGGGCAGGCCAGACTTCCAGCAAAGGTCTAAAAAACCCTCAGGCGATTTTGCAGGAACACCTGCAGGCGAAAGGAGCGGTTCTGCCTCAATATACCGTCAAGGCTGCTTCCGGCCAGCAAAATCTTTACTTCGGCTTTTGCGGACTGCCCGATTCTCCGGTGACTGTGATCGCCTGCGGTGCCTCCAAGAGTGCCGCCAGGTATGCCGCCGCCCTCACCGCAATCGACTACCTGGGCCTGGTCGACCAGGACTCATGAACGCATCCAGTCGCTGTGGTTTTATCGCTCTGGTAGGGCGTCCCAACGTGGGCAAATCCACTTTGCTGAACCATCTGATTGGAGAAAAGCTGGCCATCACCTCGCGCCGCCCGCAGACGACTCGCCACCGCATCACCGGCATTTGCACGCGAGGGGCCGATCAATTCCTGTTTGTAGACACTCCGGGTCTTGAGTTTACGATCAATCGCCCGCTCAATCGTTACATGCGAAGACTCACAGGACAGGCTCTGGCGGATGTCGATATAGCCGTGATGGTGGTTGACCGTAATCACTGGAAGGACTCAGACGAGCATGTTGCCGTTCAGATTGAGAAGTCCGCCTGCACTGCCGTCCTGGCGATCAACAAGGTAGACCTCATGAAAGACAAGACACCTTTGCTTCCCTTCATCGACCAGATAAGACAAAGAAACCTTTTTCAGGCGATAGTGATTACGGCTGCCCTGAAAAACTACGGATTAGCCGACCTGTTTGGCGAACTCTCAAGCCGCCTGCCGAAAAGCCCGCATCTTTTTCCACCCGATTACCTGACTGACAAAACGGACCGCTTTCGAATTTGCGAGACTATTCGGGAACAGGTTATACGACAGTTGGGAGACGAACTGCCTTACCAGACTGCGATTGAACTTGAACGTCTGACTCGTACAGAGAAAGCGATCACCATACACGCAGCGATTATTGCCGAACGACCGAGTCAGAAGGCCATGCTGATCGGCAGGGGAGGGCGCCGAATCAAGGCCATCAGAAGTCGCGCCGAGTCCGAACTGGCTACAATGCTGGAGAGCAGACTGGAGCTTTCCCTGTGGGTGAAGGTTCGTAAAAGCTGGTCGGCAAAGATCGAGCAGTTGAAAGCCCTGGGTTATGACGACTCTTGAAGGACGACATTTGCCCGTCGCTTTTTCGCCTTTAATTGAGCACAGGAGTCACTGATCGAGGATGGCCACCGGCGAATTTATTCAGGCCACGGGCTATGTATTGCACCGGCGGCAGCTGCTTGAAAAAACCCAGCTGGTCGATCTTTTTGTGCTTGAACGCGGCAGAGTGACTGCTTTACTCAAGGGCTCACCAGAGCCTACTCGCCGCCGCAAGGTGTCAGCCTTCGGTCGGCTGCAACCCTTTCAGATGTTTTCCTTGAGGTTGAAACTGAAGCCCACGGGACTGTCCAGACTCGGCGGTTTTGACGAGATTCCTCCGTTACGAATGCTGTTTGGAAAATCTCTCTATGCCGGGCTTTACCTCAACGAATTGATTACACGGCTGCTGCCACTCGAAGAACCCTCTCCCGAGCTGTTTCGGGTCTACAGCGAGTCGCTTGATGCTCTGGCAGCCGAAAAAAATACGCCGGAACCCACATTGAGATGCTTCGAAAGGTTGCTACTGGAGGCGATCGGGTATGGCATCAACTGGCAGTATGAAGCCTCTCTAAATGACGAAATATGTCCCGACAGACATTATCTTTTTGTGGCTTCTCAAGGCTTCCTGCTCCAGCCTGAACAGACAGTGGACACTTGCTCGGGTGCCGAGATTATCGCAATCAGAGACGGCTGCTTTGCCTCCACTCAAACCAGAAGAGCGGCCAAACGCATCATGCGCACCGCTCTGGAGCCGCATCTTGACGGCAAGCCTCTGAACAG
>RKSB01000224.1 GCA_007571095.1 K189A clade bacterium
TTGTTCGCCCTTTGAAGCCTTTGCCGGCGTTTTTGACCAAACAGCCTGACCAGCCGGGCCATCCTTACAGGCACTCGCCCTCTGCTCCAGACTCAAGTCGATCAGGGCGAGAATAAATCGCCACCCTGTTCGGGGCATCCAACAAAGGCCCATCAGGAAGCATTATTACTACTACTATTTCCCTTCCCCTGTACCGGCATTGACCGGCAGCACCAGAACCAACTGAAAATACTGACCCATTCGGTACCTTTTCCATCCAGTCACGCCGTCGATGGGTCAGGTTCACCCTCTTTTTGGAAAGCGCACCAGATTGAAGGCAATCCAGGCCAGTACGATCAAACCGGCACAGAAGTAAAAGGAAAACTGGTAGTCGCCGGTTTGCTGCTGAAACAGAGCAACAGCATAAATGCCAAGCCCGCCACCCAGAGCATCCGGTACTGTGATGGTTCCGAGAATTTTGCCGGCGTTTTTCAACCCAAACAGGTTGACCACCGAGAGCTGGATCATCGTGTAGGCACCACCCCAGCCAAAACCAAAGGCGATCAGGGCAGGATAAATCGCCACTGTGTCCAGAGTACCCAGCAACAGGGTACCCAGCAGCATCGTCCCTATATTGGCATTAAACACCAGTCGAAGGCTGAAATAGTCGGCCAGAAAACCAAAGATGAACTTGCCGGCCATGGCACCAAAGAAAAACAGGGCGAAGAGCAGGGTTGCAGCCTGTTCGGTAAACTCCAGGTCAAGAAAATGCAGACGCAGGTTGTTCTGAATACCCAGCACTGCAAAAAAGCTGGTTGAGGCAACCAGAGCAATCATCCAGAAACTCAATGTTTTCAGCGTTTCCACATAACCCATACCCTCCTCTGCTCCGGCGGCACCGGTAGTCAATTCGGCCGGCGAACTCAAGGCAGTGTCGGGAGTATCTTTGAGCCACAGCCAGGTAAGCATCAACAGGATCAGGGGAAATATGGCACCCAGCCGAAAGGCAACCTCCCAGCCAAAGAGATCGAGTGCTGTCGTATTGAACTGAGTAATCAGGGCACCACCCAGGCTTGATCCGAGCAAAGTCAGCCCCATGGCCTTGCCTCGACCATCAATCACCCAGTTGGAAGTCAGAATGACGCAGGCGTTCAGGCCGCATACCACCAGCACCACGGCAAAAACCGCATGAATGAGGTACATCAGATAAAGCTGCTGGGCAAACGGATAAATGAACTGGCAGACAATCAACAGAGTCCAGCCTGTCATCATGCACTTTCGAACGCCATAACGATCAAGGAAGTAGCCGGCAAAGGGGGCGAAGATGCCGGCAAACATGATGGTGATGCTTTCCCTGAACTTGTATTCGCCTCTCTCCCAGCCGAAAGCGTCAAGCAGGGCCTTGTCAAAAGCGGTAATGCCGCTGATGGTGACACCGTTGCTGACCAGAAGTGCGGCACAGGAAAAAAGGGCTACCAGCCAGGGAGTCCAGCGGACCAGAAAGGAATTTTTGTCGGCTGCAACTGCGTTCATATACTGTTTCTCCGGTAAGACGAATAAAGGTGAGCAAACTCTGTTCAGGGCAGTTCTCGGGCGACATAATCCGCCCAAAGACGCACCTCCTGCGGCATCCTCAAAACATCAGATGCGGGTGTTCGCCAAGTGGCCATGCGGGCGACGCTCGAAACCTGCGTCCAGTCAAAGGTCGAAAGTTCCTGATGCCAGGACTTGAGTGAAGCAGCCGACGTCAGCATATCCAGCAGTTCGACCGAAAGCTGCTGCGGACTCAGCAACAGCGGTTCCTTCAGACAGTTCTGGGAACTGCGCTTGTTCCAAGGGTAATAGAGGCAACGATCCTTGAGAGCATACCACAGCTCCTGTAAGTATCCGCCGCCAAAGTCGGGTTGCAGGTCAGGCAGGTCGGCAGGCGAAACAGCATCCACGGCAAGCAGCTTTGAAACCGGTATATGTTTGCTCAACTCGGCACCGACCGCAGCCCCAAGTCCTACGCCAACAAGGGACAGCTCATCGACTCCGAGAGCCTTCAGGTTGGCAAGGATGCACTCAACCGCCCATGTGATGGCCGGCGAACCGGCAGAGCCTCCGTGGCCCGGCAGGTCAACTGACAAAACGGGCAAGCCGCCCTTGTGAAGATCGGCAAAGCAGTGAGACGAAGCCCCCAGATCATGCAACAGCAGGGTCGGCTTTTCCGAAACCTGACCGCGCCAACGCAAGGCCTGTTGTTCATCCAGTGCAGACCAGGCGGCACCTGATTCTCTCAGTCTCGTTGCAAAATCGCTTACTGCGGACTCATAGGGCGAAGCAGAGGATGCCAGATCATCAAAGGCGGCAAGGATGGCCTGCATTCTTTCGTCAAGGCTCGGGCCACAGGGGCATAGCTGAATGTGCTTCGGCCAGTCAACCGAATCAAAGGCCTGCATCCACGGCCAAAGCATGCTGCCCGGCCAGCGAATGATTCGAGTGGGCAGCGGAATGGGCAGCACATTTTCGACTCTTTCATTCTCAAAGGCGGCCCGATAGGCACGATCATAGTCGTCACCGGCGCGCAATGAGTCAATCAGCTGGGCCTGTAGTACTTCAAGTGGCGCGACCGAAGCCGTCAGCCGAGCAGAAGAGCTTTCGTCAAACCAGGGAAAGAAGGCGTAAAGATTACGGACTCCAAGCCAGTGAGCAGCCAGATGAGAGCCATCCGATACGGGTGACCTGCTCGGAAAATACCGGCTGACAATATGTTCCCGTTCGGCGTCTTCAAAATGTGCGGCATTATCAAGCACCAGGCCGGTCAGACAGCCCGAATGCGCCTTGGCAAGTTCAATGGCAATCTGGGCACCCGTCGACGACCCGTAGACAATCGGCTTCATTCCAAGTGCTCGAATCAAATCGGCCAGTGCAGCAGCAAAAGGTGCCAGTCCGCCCTCCTCGCCGGCCAGAGCATCGGACTCGCCATAACCTGGTGTGTCTGGAGCTATCACATAGGCCCGATGAGCCAGAGCCGTCATCACAGGGCGCATGAAATTGGCCGACATGGGAGACGGATGCAGCAGAACA
>RKSB01000209.1 GCA_007571095.1 K189A clade bacterium
AGCCAGAGCCGTCATCACAGGGCGCATGAAATTGGCCGACATGGGAGACGGATGCAGCAGAACAACCGCCGGCTTTCGTGCCAGGCCAGAAGCCAGATAATGTATTCGCCGGCCGAACGGCCAGCGGTGGTAGTGACGTGCAACCGGCAGGGCGTTCATGTCAACCCCAACGCGCCCGGATTCATGATTCCCGAAGGGTCCAGGTGCCTTTTGAGAGTACTCAAAAGCGCGCGATTGCACTCAGGCAGGCCCTCCTGATAAAGATAGGTGCGGCCAATCTGCAGGTGAGTACCACCGAGTTGACAATAAAGCTCGGCGATCTCCTTTCTCATTTCGGCTACATAGGCACGAGTATCAAGTGACTCGGGGAATTGGGGCAGAGAGGAAAAGGCGGCTGGTTCCATCGTTTGCTGGTGCAACGCCTGAAGGGCATCCTGCCAGTAAAAAACAGGTTCGAGAACCGATGTCGAGCGACCGATAGCAGACATCAGGTAACCGACGAATATACCCAGCCTCGCCATCTCGTCTGCATGCTTCTGAATCAGCGAAGCTGTTTGCCGATACGCCTCCTGCATGCCGGAATGCGGAAACAGGCCATGAATGGGTGCCCAGCGTTCACCCAGTGCACCGGCGATATTATTCAAGGGCGGAAAGGGGCTCGACTGCATGACCCGTGGAATACTGTCGGCAATTCGCTGACCACCTGCGCTTTCTGCAATCCGCTGAATAGCCTTCAGGTTGCGCTCCACACAGGCTTGCGTATTTTCAGAAACGATTGCATGCAAGCCGAAAACCGTACCCTCGGCGAAGCTGCGCCCGACCATGCCGAGCTTCAGCAGGCTGGCCAGGCTCTGCAGAGGCTTGCGAAGATTGACCACGCCGGTTGCCAGCTTCAGGTCTTCTCGCATACCGGCCCGCTTGAGCCTCTGGCCCTGCAACACAGGGTCAAAACCAAAACATTCGCTGGCCAGGCCGCGTCTTGAGATTTCGCAGAGTGCGGTCAGAAACTCTTCGGCAGTGGCGAAGTTAAAGGAGGCATAGCCATGGAACTCATAGTCGTCAATCAGAGGTAGCTCGGCTTCGGTCTTGATGCCGAGTGCACCACAGTCGGCTAGAAAAAGTCCGGTCAGGTCAGGCCCAAACGAGCGCATGAAAGACAATTCGCTGTTAATCTGCGCCCCTCCTCCAGTCTGCAGCAGTTCGCCACTGGCCAGTGCCACTCGCAGCCCGAGCACTGAATCGGCGGCCGAGCCATACCGCCCGGAGCCCCAGAAAATCGAATTGTTGGACAGGCTGCCGCCAATCGTTGCCTTTTTGCCCGAAAGCGTCCCCCAGTAAGGCGTCCGCAGTTTTTTGGCGGCCAGAGTGGTGTACAGCTTCTCCCAGGTACAGCCGGTTTGCACTCGCACTCGCATGTTTGTTTCGTCTATCTCCAGTACCGCATCCAGAGCCGACATGTCTATCAGCAGGGCCTGTTCGTTGTCGGAAATGTAGCCTTTCGTATAGGACATGCCACCGGAACGAGGCAACACGGCGAGCGAGTGCTGGCTGGCAAAGCGCAGAAGCTTGCACAGGGCCTGCGTGCTTGCAGGCCGGCCGACCGCGGCCACTTGTGCACCCGAGGCATAGATGTCCTGAGAATAGAGTGCACGAAGCCTCTCATCCAGCAGCAGTTCTTCGTCTTTCAGTTGCCCCTTCAGCGAGGTCAGTAAAGTCGGAACAGGTTCCCGCTCAAGCATTTCAGTCATAAGTCGTTTCTCCATCCAAAAGCGATTCAAACAGCCGTCCCGCCACCTGCACAAGCTCAAAGTCGCTACCCCGCCTGCCCACCAGCTGCAACCCGACAGGCAGACCCTCGATTCGACCGGCTGGAAATGACAGTGCCGGATGACCACTGACACTGAAAACAGCCGTCAAATCAGCCTGATCCACTGGTACCGGAGACTCAAAGGCAAAGCTGGTCTGGCCGGTGGTCGGCAACAGAAGCCAATCGTACCGGTTCATCAGGGCATCCACACAGGTAACGGCTTCGGCCAGCCGAGTCCTCGCCACCACGGCAGCCTTTGAAGGTTGCTTTTTTGCCCAGTTCAGCATGGCGGTCAGTGACGAAGAGAAGGCTTGGGGCTGGCTCTTCAGGTCTTGTTGATGAGTCTTCAGCATATCCAGTTCACTGAGCAACAGGCCGGCTCGTCGAACAGCACTCAGGTCCAGTGAGCCAAAGGTGGCTGGCTGCAACCGAAAGCCTGCCGCCTGCAATCGACAACACAGGTCGGTCAGGTGTTCTTCAACCTTGGGTGTGAGCACCAGGCCTTCCACCCAGCCCAAAGCCAGTTCTTCGTTTTCCAAGGGTACTGAATTCACAGGGTTTTCGGGTGAGCGTCCCGACAGCAGGCTCAGCAGGGGCATCAGGTCTTTCGGTTGTCGAGCCAGCGGGCCGACAGTATCGAGAGAAGAGCAAACAGGGACGACACCCGCCTCCGGCAACCAGCCGCGAGTGGGTTTAAGGCCACTGACACCACAGTAAGCAGCCGGAATACGTACAGAACCCATGGTATCGGTGCCGAGGGCACAGGCTCCCATGGCGGCGGCCACCCAGGCACCCGAGCCGCCACTGGAACCACCGGGCGTGTAGCCTCGCCGAAGCGGGTTATGGCATCTGCCCAGATGAGGATTGTTTGTGGTTGCACCCAAAGCGGCTTCATCCATGTTCAGCTTGCCGACAATGAGCATACCGGCGGCGAGCGCGCTGGCCACCACGGCAGCGTCCTGTGTCGGTTGCCTGCGAAGCCCCAGACCGGCAGTCGTTGGCATGCCGGCCACATCAATATTGTCCTTCACAGCAAGCGTCAGTCCATCCAGTACCGACAATGCCTGCCCGCGTCGGCGGCGGTCATCACTGGCCACCGCCTTCGCTCGAAGGACATCTTCGGCGGCGGCATACACCAGCGCGTTTATTGAGGAATTGGACGAACGGATTCGCTTCAGCTGCTCGTCGAGCAGCGAGCAGGCGGTCAATCGGCCATCCTGAAGTGCC
>RKSB01000220.1 GCA_007571095.1 K189A clade bacterium
AGCTACTCCATACCACGCCCGACAAGCCACGCTATGCCACCTTCGGAAGGCCACACGATTGCTTTGGCGGTTTGATTTTCGCTGTAGAGATTAGTCATTCGGGGTTTTTTCTGCACCTTTGCGGGACTGTTGTTGCGTGTATTGCAGGCAGGATGATCAGTTTTTCGGCCGTTTGCAGCCCTCATGGAAAACGAGTGCGATTTTCAGAATATGGTTTATTATTTTTTTAATTTATTCAATAATATATACTACTCTCTTAATATATTTTCTTTGTAGTCGTCATAGACCGTTTGAATGACGTCGTTTGCCATTCGAGGGTTCTTGTCCATTTTCTTATAAAAGTCTGATATTACAGCGAATTTTTTCATCATCACCTCTTCAAATTTCTCCTTGAAAAAGCCCCTTCGAGTTTCTTCGGTGTTGTCTCCGCTCATATACTTGCGGACTTCGGAATCGTCACTCAATTCTCTGGTCACACGGGACAGGCTTATTCGGTCTTCTTCGGTCAGATGAGTACCATGCCTGCTGTTCATCAATTCAATAATTTTCGATAGAAGATCGTACTCAGGTTCCTGAGTGGGACGTGCACTCAAATCAGGAGGGCGGGCAACAGCGTCCTCCTGACCCAGACCCTCTGAAACTTTTTTGTCTTCAAAAATTTTCTGAATTCTCAGCGAATCCAGATCAATCGCATCCTGAATATTCAAAGGCTCAGAATCGCGTTTGGGTAATTTTTTGTTGAGGTATTTAAGGAATATAAATGCCTTTTCAAGTTCAACATCAGTGAAAGTGATGATTTGAGCAAGATAGCCGTGCAAACGGATATAGGACTGGATTTTTGACCTGCATTCTTCTTTGGTTTCGTCGTCCTGAATTGCCACGAACCTGTCCACTGCCGGATCGAGAATCGAGTGCAGGTGGCCTTCATTCCGGTTTGAGTCGTAGAAGGCTTTGCAGAAGCGAGTCACCTCGTCCTCGCTGTAGAGATTGAAGCCGGAAATTTCTCTCTGCAGGTCGTAGAGGCGGTTGGGGTCGGTTTCGCCTTCCAGTATGGTCGCCTGATAGAAACGCTGGAAGGCTTTCTGAATGTCGTCCGGCTCGTTGACGAAGTCCAGCACGAAGGTCTGGGTTTTGCCGGTGGCAGTGCGGTTAAGGCGGGAAAGGGTTTGTACGCACTGCACACCGCCCAGCAGCTTGTCCACATACATGGACTGCATCAGCGGTTCATCGAACCCGGTCTGGAACTTGTTTGCCACCACGAGTAGCCGGTATTTCGGGTTTTTCAGACCCAGCGGCACATTGCCTTCGTGGCCAACCGTCGCATTGCAACTCGACTCGGTATAGCTTGCACCGTCTATCGACACTTCGCCCGAGAAGCCTACCAGGCACCTGCAGTTTATACCTCGTTCTTCGAGTTGCCTGTTGATCTCCTGAGAGTACCAGACGCAGTGCTTTCGAGACTGGGTGACTATCATGCCGCACGCCGAATGCCGAATTTCCTTCGATCCCTTTTCGATCCAGTGATCCAGAATGATTCGTACCTTGCGTTTAATGGTCATCTCGTGGGCATCCACGTACTTGACCAGCTCTCGCTTGCCTCGGCTGGAGGGGATCTCCATGTCGCCGTCTTTGGTCTGTTTGATCTTGAAGTAGCGCTTGTAGGTGGTGTAGTTCTGCAGCACATCCAGAGTAAAGCCTTCGTAAATGGACTGGCGCATCGAGTAAATGTGAAAGGGCTCGAAGGTGTCCTGCTTCGTCCTGGTGCCAAACAGTTCCAGCGTCTTTTCCTTGGGTGTGCCTGTGAAGCCGAAGAAGGAAATGTGCTTCTGTCGCCCTCGGCTTTGGAGCTCCTTTTTCAGCATCTCCTCATAGTCGAAGGCATCATCGTCGTCATTCGATCTGGACAGCGACTTCTTCAGCTCTTTTGACAATTCGCCGGTCTGGCTGGAGTGCACCTCGTCGATAATCACGCCGAAGGTTCGGTGCTTCAGTGCTGCGATGGTCTCCGAGACGAAGGGGAACTTCTGGATGGTGGTAACGACTATGTCCTGGCCCTGCTCCAGAAGCTGCCTGAGTTCCTTGGAGGACTGTACGCCGCTGACCACGCCTTTTGTTTTCTCCAGCGATTGCAGGGTACTGCGCAGTTGATCGTCCAGTACGGTTCGATCTGTGACCACGACAATGGTGCCGAACATTCTTCGGGCATCTCCCTCTGTTCGATAGAGTGATGCCAGAGTGTGTGCCAGCCAGCCGATTGAGTAGGACTTGCCAGAGCCGGTGGCGTGCTGCACCAGATAGTTTTTGCCGACACCGTCTGCCTTGATTTGCCGGCGAAATTTGCGAATCAGGTCGAGTTGGTGATAACGCGGAAAGATCAGCACTTCGTCGGTTCTGGAACTGACCTTGCCGGCCTTGTTGTCGTAAAAGGATTTCTTTTCCTTCGACAGGTGGATGAAGTGCTCCAGTACATCGAGCAGGGATTTGGGCGTCAGGATCTCCTGCCACAGGTACTGAGTCCGGTAGCCGTCTTTTACTGGTGGGTTTTCCAGGTCGCGGTTATAGGGCAGAAAGCGGGTATCGGTACTCGCCAGCCGAGTGGTCATCGAGACTCGGTCGTTGTCAACGCAGAAATGCACCATGCAACGCTTGAATTTCAGTAACGGCTCGCTCGGGTCGCGGTCGTTGCGGTACTGTTGCTCGGAGTGCCGAATGGTCTGTCCGGTCAGCTGGTTTTTCAGTTCCAGCGTGGCGATCGGCAGACCGTTCAGAAACAGTGCCATGTCAAGAGACTTCTCGTTGCGGCTTGAATAGTGCAGTTGCCGGACCACCGCAAACCGGTTGGCCTCATAAAGCATTCGGTGCTCTGGGTTGAGGTCGCTTTTGGGCTCGAAATAGCAGAGGTCGAGATAGACGCCTCGATCCACGACTCCTCCTCTGAGCACATCCACAATGCCGCGCTTCGAGACCTCCGATGCGATGCGATCAAGCACTCGGCTCTCGGCGTCGCCACCATGGATTTCGGCC
>RKSB01000194.1 GCA_007571095.1 K189A clade bacterium
CATTATATGGGGGATGGGCGAAGGCGTGGTCGCCGCGGTGCTGCTTTTGGCCGGCGGCTTGACCGCACTGCAAACGGCGGGAAGAGGGGCTACTATCGGGGTTTCACCGACACCTCGAACACCAAAAGGATGCCCTGGGTTGGGCACTTCAACTATCTGGGTATCAATCATCGGCAGATCTGAAGCCACCGGTATTCGATAGTCAAGGAAGCCCGGGTTGAGCATGACTCCCTGCTCATCCCAGATATATTCTTCATTCAGGGCCCAGCCGATTCCCTGCACCGCTCCGCCCTGCATCTGGCCCTCGACATAGGATGGATGAATGGCCTTGCCGGCGTCCTGAATGGCGGTAAACTTCAGCACCTTGACCGCACCGGTCTCCTTGTCCACCTCGACCTCGGCCATATTGACCGAAAAAGAGGGGCCGGCACCACGAGCATTCAGTGAAGCCTTCTCGCCTATAGGGCCGCCTGTTTTCGGAGCACTGGCTGCCAGTTTTGCCAGCGTCAGAGGCTGAGCTTCGGTATTAACGCCTGGTGAAGCAACCGCACAACCCTGCTCCCACGAAACCATTTCCGGTTCAACATTCCACAGAGAAGCGGCACGAGCACAAAGATCCTGCTTGACCTTTCGGGCAGCCTCGATAACAGCCATGCCGGTGGCATAGGTGACTCGAGAGCCGCCTGTCACATCGGAGATGCCTATGTTGTCTGTATCCGCCACCACCACTCGTACATCCTCGTAGGGAATACCGAGTTCTTCGGCGGCCATCAGTGCCATGGATGCCCGTGAGCCGCCTATATCGGGATTGCCCTCGGTCACGGTCACAGAGCCATTCTGGTTGACATGAACAGTGGCAGTGGATTGCAAGCCTACATTGAACCAAAAGCCCACTGCGACTCCGAATCCATGCCCCTCTTTTTTCTTTCGACTGGCCTCCAGATAATTGGGGTGGCGGCGAGCAGCCTCCAGGCAGGCTTTCAAACCAATAGCAGAAAACTTCGGGCCGTAAACCGCCCGGGTGCCTTCATCGACGGCGTTCTTTAACCTGAACTCAATGGGATCCATGCCCAGCTTTTCGGCCAACTCGTTGAGCAGGCTTTCAGACCCATACATGGATTGAGGTGCCCCGGGTGCCCGGTAGGCGGCTACCTTCGGCTTGTTGACCACAACATCAAAGGCTTCAATGTGAAAGTTATCCACATCGTAGGGGGCAAATACCGCCATCGCCCCGGGTAGTGTAGGCCCACCCGGAAAGGCACCGGCTTCATAGGCCAGCCAGGCCTTCATGGCGACGATCCTGCCGTCCTGAAGAGCACCTATGCGAATAACGGATCGAGTGGCGGAGGCCGGCCCCGAGGCTCGAAAAACCTCGTTTCGAGTCATGGTCATCTTGACCGGACAGCCGGCCCGGAGCGACAGGAGTGCCGCCAGAGGTTCCAGGTAGATAGTGGTTTTGCCACCAAAGCCGCCGCCGATTTCACTGGGGATCACTCGAATCTTGTTGATATCGGTTGCCAGTACGGCGGCCACCGAGTTGCGAACATCGAAATGCCCTTGCGTAGAGCACCAGATGACTATCTGTGAGTCTTCACCGGCGTTGGCAATACAGGCGTGGGGTTCGATATAGCCCTGATGAACCGTAGGTGTTCGAAACTCTCCTTCAACAATGACATCGGCCTGATCAAAGCCGGCATCCACATCACCCCTTGTAAAGAGTGAGCGCTGGGCTATGTTGGAAGGCTTGTCGGGCTGAGTGTCGTAGCCTTTAGTGTGCATCGTTTCGTGCAGCAGAGGGGCATCCGGCTGCATGGCCAGGTCCAGACTCATCACGGGCGGCAGGGCTTCGTATTTCACTTCGATTTTGCTCAAAGCCTCATCAGCGGCGGCTTTACTGGTGGCAGCCACCGCCGCCACTGCGTGTCCTTCGTACAGGACCTTGTCTCTGGCCATGACATTGTGGGCAATATCCTTCATGTCGCCGCCGCCTTCTCCGCCGGCCTCCTGGCCAGCACCAATGTTCGGAAAATCCCGGCCGGTGACAATGGCCAGAACGCCTTTTACCTCCAGTGCGGCCGAGGTGTCGATGAAGTTTATTCTTGCGTGTGCCAGAGGGCTTCGCAGAATGTAGCCATGTGCCATGTCGGACATCTGAAAATCGGCCCCGAAAAGTGCTCGGCCGGTGACCTTGTCGACGCCGTCGGGGCGAACCGGACGACTGCCTATTTTTTGAAAATCAACCTGCTTGTTCATTTATTCGGCCTGCTCAAGGTTATGGGTTACAAAGGTTCAATCGGGCGACTGAGCCTGCTCGTTCAAGACGACTGCGGCTTCCTGAACCGCTCGTACGATCTTGTCATAGCCGGTGCACCGGCAAAGGTTGCCGGCGAGCCAGTAACGTATCTCCGATTCATCGGGCGTCGGGTTTTGTTCCAGCAATGCTTTGGCGGCAACCACTATGCCGGGCGTACAGACTCCACACTGCAAGGCTGCATGTTTCAGCAGCTGCTCCTGTACCGGATGCAGTTGACCGTCGGTGGCCACCCCTTCCACGGTCACAACCTCGGCATCCTTGATCTCGACACCGAGAACCAGGCAGGAGCAGACCAGCTGTCCGTTGAGCATGACAGAACAGGCACCGCAGTCGCCGGTACCGCAACCCTCCTTGGTGCCAATCAGCTTGAGTGAATCGCGCAAAACCTCCAACAGGGTCTGTTCGCCCGAACACAGGAATTCAGTCTCCCTGCCGTTGATTCGAGCGGCAACATGATGTTGTTTAAGTTTAGAGGTCATATATCGCCGAACTCCCTTTTCAGTTCAAGTCGTAAATTCTGTCTCGGGCACGCTCAATGGCTCGCTTGAGCAGCACGCCGGCCACCCTTTTGCGAAATTTCAGAGTACCCCTTTTGTCGTCAATGGGATCGCCGGCCTGTTCCGCCAGTTGGGCTGCCTCTTGCATGGTGGCCTCATCCAGAGTCGAGCCGATCAGCTGATCGGCAATGTCCTTTGTCGCTATCAC
>RKSB01000142.1 GCA_007571095.1 K189A clade bacterium
GCAGTAACCAGCTGCTCCAGTCAACCGTTGCAAACACTTCTGTCATGTAGGCAAAGACGGACAGACCCTGCCGTCCCGCTGCTGCGTCAATTCGATAGTAAAGGTAAGCGAAGCAGGCGAGGGTGATTAGCGTAAACACAAGCTGGCCGGCTCGCCTGCCTTTTTGAGGATTGCCTGTAGATGTGTTTTCTGTCATAAGATTTATCGCATAGAGTGATCTGGAGTTGGCCGTTCGGTTCAATCGCTTCTTTTTGCGGTTGAATCGAACTCCACACTATAACAAGACTTCGCCAGGTTTTCTGTGTACCATCGGCCGCCAGCGCGCTTCTTTCTGTTCTGCCGAAAAAACGGATACAATGCTCATCAGAAAAAAATATACCCGATGAGTGGCTTGTTCAGAGGCAGGACAAGCAAAGATATTGAATTAATTTTTTATTTTTTTGGAGTAAATAAAAGTGCTTAGACAAGAATCCGAATCGTCCATTGGCCTTATCGCAGCCGACTTCAATCTACCCGATGTTGTTAGCGG
The DNA here is from genome assembly GCA_007571095.1 of K189A clade bacterium. GTDB lineage: Bacteria > Pseudomonadota > Gammaproteobacteria > Pseudomonadales > Azotimanducaceae > RKSB01. The sequence goes on from RKSB01000142.1 coordinate 530, forward strand.
AAAATCGGTGAGCTTACAGGATATAAAAGGGGATAAGGGAGCCTTGATTATGTTTATCTGCAACCACTGTCCTTTTGTAAAGCTTATAGAGGACGGTCTTGCAAGGCTCGGGCAGGATTACGAGACGAGCGGCATCGGCATTGCCGCCATCTCTGCCAATGATGTTATAAATTATCCGGAAGATTCGCCCGACAAAATGGCGGCTCTTGCCCAGCGGGTGGGCTATCTATTTCCCTACCTTTACGATGAAAATCAACAGGTTACACGTGCCTATGGTGCCGTGTGCACACCCGACTTCTTTCTGTTTGACAAGCAGCTTGAATGTGTTTATCGAGGGCAGTTTGATGACGCTCGACCGAGTAATAATTCTCCGGTAACAGGTGCTGATTTGAGGCGAGCCATGGAGCTGCTGATAGCCGACCAACCAGTACCTGAAAAGGGTCAACGTCCAAGTGTTGGATGCAGTATAAAATGGAAATAAAAAAATAATTTTTCTAAAAAATATTCTATAGAATTATTAAAAATAAATTCAAAAAATTTTTGATTAATAAAGAAAATTTTTACTGACTGACCAAAGTCGGTTGTTCATCCATTTTCGGGTACAGGGACGTGAGTTCATTGCGTTTTTTTGCGGTTTTTTGAATTCGATTGTTCGAACGCTTCTTTTTCAGCCAAATGACCAGGGAATCGGCATCAAACGCATCTTTGCCGCCAGGCTGATAGAGCCCTCGGTTGAGTTCAGCCAGTAGCCTCTGTCCTTCGGGGTCGTTTTTCAGCAAATCACTCAATGAACAGCCGCTTTCGGGGTGGGCTGCCCTTAACCAGCTTTCAAGCAGCTGTCGTATTTGCACTCGATCCTTTTGCCGGCAGGCTCGCATCAACCTTTGAAAATACCGCTCGGCATTCATCGAGGCCGGTTCCGGCTCTTCGGCATCGACAGACCGCAGGCTGCTTTTCAGCTTTCCGAGATAAACCAGAGTCAAAAGCCAGCCGATGCCAAGAAACAGACTCAGCCACAGGGCCCAACCCCCTGTTGAATAGGCCTTCGTCTCCGAAGTGGGCACCTGAGTGTTTGGCTGAGTAACGACTTCGGGGTTGTCGAGTGTTGCTGCCTGACCCGCCACCTCAAGCGTCAGGCCTGGCCAAAGGACTTCCTTGAGAACGCCCCGCTGAGTATCCCACCAGGCAAAGCGAATCTCCGGCAACTGAAAGCGGCCGGGCTGAGTAGGAATGATTGCGATGTCATTGGCCAGCCTGCTGTTGACTCCCTGTGAACTCAAAAATTCCTCAAGGCGATTCGGCTGTTTGTAGATATTCAGGCCGTCCACTTTCATTTCCGGAAATGAGGGCAGCAGCGATCCTGCAACCTTTTCACCCTTGAGTTCAAGAAAAAGGCTGATGGCAGTCCCCGGCATAATCTGGCCGGATGGCTTATCCAGCCTGGCCGATATGCTCATGTCTCTGGCCGGCAGCCAGACCGAGTCGCGAGGATACTGGTCGGGCTGGGACAGGACTCGAATGGTGTGGCCTGACGAGCTTATATTGAAAGTTCTTCGGTTGTACTGGTTCAGTTGAATGTAGCCGGTTACCGACTCGGGTGGCAGGATGAGTTCGCCGCTGCCTTGCGGAAAAATGGCGTAGTTGCGACGGTAGACTCGATAACGCACGCCGTTGATGATTTCCACATTGATACGGCCTTTGTCCAGTGCCTGTACTCGAGCATTCGGCAGGTCAGGTGGAGACAGGTCCTGGCTCGGCTGAACCTGCTGTGTGTAATAGAGGACAACCGAATAAATGACTTGTGACTGTACCCAGACTCTGCCTGAGGAGACCGAGGTACGAAAGTAGGCCATTCGGTCGATCCTCTGTTGCAGGCTCTGGTTGAGAGGAGTCACTCGCACGCGAACAGGAACAGAAGAGTCGCTTCCCCAGACCAGTGCCGGAATGACCAGGTCGCCGGCCCGTTTTGGCGACAGGCTGATGTCCCACCGAGTGATGGATTGAAACTGCCCCTGTCCCATCCTGAGTTCGGTTCTTTTGCTGGTACTCAGGATTCGCCAGTCTCGTTCAAGTGGCCTGAAATCGGGTTCCTCTGAGTGCTTGGGGTTGTCTATCTGCACCGTGAGCACCAGCGTCTCATTGGTGTCTATCTGGTTGCTGTTTACGCTGGTGCGAATACCCGCTGTCGCCACCACCGAGTGACTCACCAGCAGGGCAAACAGCAAAAGACAAAATGTCCGTATTCTCGTTTTGTTCTGGTTGCGTTCCGCCTGCTGGCTGTTCATTCTTTGTTCGGATTCGTGGCGGAATTTACGTTTGAGAAGGTCACCCGGATTATCCGGAATAGGCTGCAACCACTGATTCAAGGACAGCTTGCCCTCGACTTCCAACTGATCTTCCAGTGACTGCGAACGCGCTTGTTCGTCTGTGTTTTCCGATGGGCGAGAAGCCTGCTGTTCGGTTGAGTTCGCCTCCTCTTCCTGTGAGCC
>RKSB01000016.1 GCA_007571095.1 K189A clade bacterium
TGTCGGCTATACAGTCAGCTTCATCGTCACCGCCCTCGACGACAGGCCCGCTGACGACGGTGGTCCCCAGCCATCCATGGCGACTGTGACTATTACTGTGAACAACGATGAGCCGCCGGTTGCGAATGCCGGAGAGGATCAGTTCGTCAGCAAAAACACTGTCGTCGTGCTTGACGGCTCAGATTCAACCGATGATCGCGGAATCGCTGGTTATGCCTGGTCTCAAGCCCCCGGCGAGACACCGGAGATTCAGCTGACGGGTGAAGATACAGTCAACCCGACCTTTCGCACCCCCGATTCAACTGCCGCCTATTATGTGGTCAGCGTGACCCTCGTTGTGACTGATAACGATAGTCCTGCCCAGACAAGCACAGCAGATGTTGTCAACATCACTGTCAGCGACTCACCCCTGATCGCCAATGCGGGAGAGGATCAACCAGTCGATGAAGGGGCGACCGTTACTCTTGACGGGTCGGCTTCAATCGCTTTGCAGGGCCAGACTATTACCTCCTACAGATGGGTTCAGACAGGGCCGACAAATCTGACGGTAGACTTGAGGAATGCCGATACAGCCAATCCGAGTTTTGTCGTCCCCAACCTGGCTGAAAGTGTCAATATTACTTTTGCACTGGTGGTCGGTAACGGCACTGTCGATTCGGCTCCGGACACGGTTATCATCATGGTTAATGCCACCGACCAGATTCCGACCGTCGTCCTTGGTTCCAGCCGTTCGGAAATTGCCAATACCACAGTCACCCTCGATGGTTCTGTTACCTTTGACCCTGAAGGCAATGACCGCCTGACCTTCCTGTGGAGCCAGCAATCGGGAGTTCCGGTAAGTCTGAGTTCTGCCACTGAATCTATAGCCACCTTTGTTGCCCCAGAGGTTACGGCACCTGTTCAACTGGTGTTCCTGCTGACAGCCACCGATGGCAACGATAATGCCGGCACAGGCATTATCACCATCACGGTCGAACCCTTTGACGCCGCTGAATCAAACCAGGACATCCTGCCGGAGTTGGCATCGGCAATCCTCGGCGATGTTTCGAGTGCGGTCACTCGGCGGATTGCGGTTGCTCCCAATTCAGTGACCGGAGTATCGCTCGGTGGACGGTCTGGTACCGCCAGCATCATCAGCTATTCGGCGAGAGAGTATCAGCGCACCGGCAAACTGAGCGTCAAAGACCTTCTTCGCAATAGCGATTTCACCTTTTCGCTGGATCGAGGAAAGGCCTCCGGCGGGAAAGCAACGAGGGCGGAGCGTTGCCTGACCTGCAACCTGACTTTCTGGGGATCGGGCGGTTACCGCAGTATCAGTACCACCAGTGGCACCACTGATCTGGACGGCGATCTTTTCACCGCTTCGTTTGGTTTCGATACGGGGATCACCGAAAATATTCTGGTTGGCGTACTTGTCAACTGGGCCGAAGGAGAATTCGATTACCAGCAGGGCAGTATGTCGGGTGATTACGACCTTGAACTTAACAGTGCGAACCCCTATATCGCCCTTTACCTGCTGAATGATCGCCTCAATATATGGAGTATGGTCGGTATAGGTTCCGGCCATTTTGAGGCCAACAGCGGCTCTTCCAGGGCGCGCGGCCAACTTGAGCTTGAAACCTTCACTGTGGGAGCCACCGGTACCTTCCTGAGAATTGGCACGCTGAACCTGAACATCAACGCCGAAGCCAGCGAAGCCCAGATTTCGGTTGATGGTAGTGCCTCGGTGGCTGCTGTGGATGTTAATGTTGAACGCTTCAAGCTGTCATTCGAAGCCTTGAGAAAGTGCTATCCAGACGAAGGCAATCTGGACAAGAGTATCTCCGTCGGCATAAGGCTTGAAGAGGGTGACGGCAACACCACCGAAGCACTTGAAGTAGCCGCTTACCTCAAACGTCAGACCTCGAACGGCTGGGCCTTCCAGATGAGTGCCTACGCCTTGAGTGACGGCGATGATCACGAAGAATGGGGCATTGAAAGCTCTGTTCGCCTGAATGTACGTTCGGGAAGGGGTCTGTATTTTGCTCTTCGTCCGAGTTATGGCCATGTCCAGGATGACCTGACTCACTTCTGGGGTGACTATCAGGACAACGACCGTTTCAGTAACCCGGGCATGCAGATGAAGGCCGAGATGGGTTATGCCCTGCCTCTGGCTAACACCCAAGGGTTGCTCACCCCCTACAGCGAGATGACCCTGGACGCCACCGCCAGCAGGTACACCCTGGGACTCAGGTGGCAGCCGCTGGCTCGCTTAAACCTTGATCTGGGAGGCTCCCGAGTAACCCACGATACTCGCCCAACGGATGACCGCCTGCTCCTGAAAGCCAGCTGGCGCTTCTGAGGCGGGTGCCCTTCCTGAGTTAGCGATCTGGCAGCGCACACCTCGCGAACCTGAAAGCTCGCTGGTGCCTCTAAGGCGGGCGACCGTCCGCTCCTGAAAGTTCGCTGGTACTTTCGGCTCGTCAGAAAAAACAGACCGCTCTGCTTCGTCTCTTTTCAGGCGGCTTCTGCCCTGAATTCAGTTAAATAAAGTCGGCTCTACTCGCTTCATATTACTTAGCGACTGCCGAATGCTCTGCCGGTTGTCGAGGTACCATGCCAGCTTGCGGCGAATGGCTTGAATGACTGCTCTCGATGTAACAGTGGCTCCGGTCAGCGCGTCGAAGCCCTTGCCAAGACTCAGGGAGTGGCGGACGCTTCGACGCATGTCGGGAAGCTGCCCAAGGCTTCGTTGGTCAAACTGACGAATCCAGTTTGAATGCTTAAGCTCGATGCGATCACCCAGCCCGGGAGTTTCTGTGTGTTCCAATACACGCACTCCAAGCAGAGAGCCAGCGGGCTCGACTCCCATCAATAGACGAATGTCACCGTTGTAGCCGTTGAGTGCAGTGACCGGCAGAACGACAGCGGCTATCGACTCATCCTTGTCGAGTACTCCATACAATTCTTTCTTCGGTACGCCCGCACTGACTCTGCGAAC
>RKSB01000147.1 GCA_007571095.1 K189A clade bacterium
GCTGCCAGCACGTTTGACCAGAGCCGACCGAACAGCCTGAAAGAACCCGACCTCGTCGCGAATTTTTCGCGCTTCATCGCTGGCTGCCGCCAGTGCATAAGCCCTGGAAAGCTCCAGCACGGCATCCTGAAAGCGTCGGTGGGCACGCTTTTTGCCTTCCTGAGTCCGATCTCTGGCGGCCGCCTGCTGCTGCATCTGAAGAACCCAGTCGAGGGCACCGGCCAGTGCAACCAGCCGCTCACTCGCCGAGCCGACCAGCCCCTTGCTGTAATCGAAGCCGTGGAGCATGGCCTTGACGATCTCGTACTTCTCTATCATCACCGCCACCGCTTCGCCCTCGTCTATGCCGGTGTGTGCCTGGTCGGAGTTCGAATACCGGCCCAGTGCCGACTTGAGGTTCTGTGCGATGCCGATATAGTCCACGATCAGCCCGCCCGGCTTGTCTCGAAACACTCGGTTGACACGAGCGATGGCCTGCATCAGCCCATGCCCTCGCATGGGCTTGTCGATATACATGGTGTGCAGGCTCGGTGCATCAAATCCGGTCAGCCACATGGCTTGCACCAGCACCAGCTTGAGCGCATCGTCCGGGTTCTTTATGCGATTGGCCAGCAAGTCCCGCCGCTTCTTGTTGCCGATGTGCCGTTGCCACTCGCCGGGGTCGGATGCCGAGCCAGTCATGACTATCTTGACGACGCCGCCCTCATCGTCTTCGCTATGCCAGTTCGGGCGCAGTGCGATGATCTCGTCGTAGAGTGTCACGCAAATCCGCCGGCTCATACACACCACCATGCCCTTGCCATCCATGGCAGCGAGCCGGTTTTCAAAGTGTTCGACCAGATCGCCGGCGATCAATCGCAGCCGCTTTTCTGCGCCGACCACTGCCTCGACGGTCGCCCACTTGCGTTTCAGCCGAGCCTGCTCTGCCTCGTCTTCTTCGGTCAATTCGGCGATTTCCGCATCTATTTTCGGCTTCTCCTGCTCGTCCAGCTGAATGCGAGCCAGCCGACTCTCGTAATAGATGGGCACCGTGGCCCCGTCCTCAACGCTTCGGCTGATGTCATAGACATCTATGTACTCACCAAAGACCGCTGGCGTGTTGACGTCTGCCTGCTCGATCGGTGTGCCGGTGAAGCCGATGAAGGAGGCGTTCGGCAGGGCGTCTCGCAGATATTTGGCGAAGCCGTAAGAGACCTCGCCCGTCTGTTGTGCGACTTTGGCACCAAAGCCGTACTGGCTGCGGTGTGCCTCGTCGGCAATGACCACCACGTTGCGGCGGTCGGTGAGCATTGGGTAGGTGCTGGTGGCGGTTCCGAATGCGCCTCCGGGTGCCGTATCTTTCACCTGCAAGGGGCGTTCTTTGGGCAGATCGAAATGGGCAGGATCGAATTTCTGGATGGTTGTGAACACCGCACCACCAGAAGGGCGGGTCAGTAGCTGCCGCAACTGCTCCCTGCTGTCGGCCTGTTGAGGAGTCTGGCGCAGCAAATCGCTACACATCGAAAAAGTGCTGAAAAGCTGATCGTCGAGGTCGTTGCGATCGGTGATAACGACGATGGTCGGGTTCTCCATCGCCGGATGAGCGACGATCTGACCGGCATAGAAGGCCATCAGCAGGCTCTTGCCCGACCCCTGAGTGTGCCAGATGACCCCGATGCGGCGGTCGCCGTCGGGCTGGATCGCTTCGATAGTGCGCTCGACTGCATGCCGCACGGCGTGGAACTGGTGATAGCCGGCTACGATCTTGGTCAGCCCTGCACCCGTACTCTTGAATACGGTGAAGTCCCGAATCAACGCCAAAAAGCGGCTCTTCTCGAACACTCCCTCGATGACGGTCTGCATTTCCGGGGTGCCTTTGGGGGCCACAGATGATCCGTCCACCGTCCGCCAGGGCATGAACCGTTCCAGATTAGCTGTCAGCGAACCCAGGCGCGCCTCGACTCCATCCGACGTCATCAGCACGGTGTTGATCCGAAACAGCGAGGGAATCTCGTTCTTGTAGGTTTGCAGCTGGTTAAAAGCTCCTGCCAGGGTAGCGTTTTCGTCGCCGGGGTTCTTCAGCTCGATGGTGGCCAACGGCAAGCCGTTGACAAAGAGTACCAGATCAGGACGGCGGTTGTTCTGCCCCTCGATCACCGTAAACTGGTTCACCGCCAGCCAGTCGTTGGCTTCGATGTCTTTGAAATCGATCAACTGAGCAGTATCACCACCGATACCACCTTCTTCACGGGCAACTTCGACCGCCACCCCCTCGACCAGATAGCGATGCAGCCGACGGTTCTCCTCGATGAGCGAAGGCGTCTCCGCCTGTTGCACCCTGCGCAACACCTCCTCCAGCGTATCGACTGACAAATGCGGATTGAGTCGTTTCAGCACCTCGCGCAACCGTCCCGTCAGCAGCACTTCGTCGTAGCTGACGCGTTCCGGTGCCGAACCCTCTGGTCCGATATCCGGCCCATGAGCCACGGCATAGCCAAGTCCGGCCAGCAACTCAAGGGCACTCTGCTCTACATCGCTCTCCGCGAATTTAGCCATCAGGCTACGGCTTTGCTTGGCCCCAGGATGAATTGCGCACCCTCTCGCCGGAGCATGTCGTAGGGGGTTATGCATTGTGCGCCAATTCCAAGACCCCTGCAGGCGTCTGGAATCTTGATATGGCTGGTCTTCAGTTTGCCGGTTTTTAGGAGCGCGGCTTTATTGCCCGACTCACCGGTTTTACTCAATTTGAGGGGCCCTTCAAGCGTGACGACAGTGTAATTGTGAGCCAATGCATGTGCGACAAGCCAGTAATCTGCCCCTTTCTCAAATCCCCTTACGAACCTTTGCTCGTAGGTAGCATCGGCCCAATTACTTACAACCTCAAGTACTGACATCACTTTGTCATCTCTTGCCAGAAAGAAGCTATCACCCATCTTTTTGGCCCATTCCACTAGCTCATCATCTCCACGCTCAATTTCTTCTGCGACTTTCTCTACGCTTGCTACCTGTCCCAAGCGGTGATGCAATTCAAGCCAATTCCAGAAGGCGGGGCAAAAATCGAAGCCATAGTGCAGTCTCTGGGCCTGCATCAATACGCTTGCGTCGAGGATGTAAGTCGTCATCCCATGACCCCTAATTCGCGCCCGAGCTTATCGAAGGTTTTGATATTCTTGATATCCAGCATCTGAAATGCATCTCTGTAGAGCGTCTGCCCCCTGAGCGTACTGGCGATGAGTGCGCGGGCAAATCGTTGGCCCACTCGTGCGCCGGCTGAGCGATAGAAATCGCCCCCCCTTCCGCTGTCTCGGACTATCGTTTGCAAGCGTGCATTCTCCTCTAACCAGGCAATGTCGAATTGTTCCCGAGTCAGCCATTTCGCATCCAGTAGCCGACGCAGGATCACCAGCGAACTGACCTTGAAGTTACGTGCGAGCCGCCGCAGTGCATCTGTCAGCGGCTCGTTCTGGCGCAGATCGGGGCGCAGGGCTTTCAATGGCACCAGTAACTCTGCTGCCACTGCGTTGCACCATACTTCTTCATTGCGGAATCCCATGTAATCCGAAGGACCTATCGTTGTGCCAAGATTCGACAAGGCGGAGGTACCGAGCCAGATATGTGCCAGTTCGTGGGCAAGTGTGAACATCTGAGCTGCTTTAGTGTCCCTGCCATTTATGAAGATTAGCGGTGCGAACGAGTCGCACAGTGCAAAACCACGAAATTCTTCAGGATTCAGAGGGCGATGATTGTTGCTCAATACGACGCCGTTTACCATCACCAGGATTCCGGCTTGTTCGGCTTGCTGTATGAATAATCGCAACGCCTCATCCCAAGTGGAACACTTCCGGCAGGCGTCAAGATCAAACGTCTCCCGCATTCTGGCTGCTACCGCTTCCGGGGACGATTTGAGCGAGGCACTACTGACAAAATTGAGATCCGGTTCACCATTACTGCGGGCAAAATTCCGATACCAGTCCTGACGGTCCTGGCAGATGTAGATCGTTTCCAGCAGGTCCAGGCTGGGTTGCGTCACTTCGTGTCCACTGAAGGTTCGGAAATCTGGAATGGGCATATCTTCTTTCGGCGGCTTCGACAGGAACAGATAGCCGATCGGCGCGTGAACAGCCTTTGCGAAATTCTCAGCTTGTCTCAAGGTAGGCAACATCCGACCGGCTTCCCACTCCGACAGAGCTTTGAACCCCGCTATCTTTTTCTGCATCGCTTCGGTGCGCTCGGGACTCAGGCCGATAAGGGCACGATCACGAGTCCAGCGAAGCATCTCGGGATTGACGGGAGCGCGAATCCGGGGCATTCCAAAGTCTTCGGTTATTCGGCTTTCTGGCCCATTCTTGATGGTCTACGCACCATCAGGGCCGCCGCATGATTAGTGGAATAAGGATAACACTCGCCCTTGAGTCACCGCTAAGTGCCTCGTTGCAGGGCTTATTCGCTCAGAAGTTCGGAAACAGGAACGGTAGCTTGAGCAATGCGGATCACGGCATCTTTAAGAGCGTCGGCAGTATCTGGACGCTGTTGAATTGCCGGCAGCTTCAGCATTGAGTTCGTTTATGCGGCCAGAGTTCGTTCTGCTTCACCACGGGCAGACCATAGCACTGGTTGCACCTCGTAACTGCGCATCGCATCCAGGACATCCTCGGCAATCGTTTTCTCTGAGTCGTTCAAAATTGCGTAGACACGAGCATCTGCAGAACGTTGTTCCTTGGTATCAACCCACGAAAATGCTACCGATTTTGCAGCGTCTCGGTTTGGCCGATTGATAGCCTTAAGGAAGCGTTGTGGCTGGGTCTTTGATTGTGGTATGACGAAATCGAAGCGATGTTCATAGCCGCTCCTGCCCTTGAATGTGGCTCTCTTCTCATAGCGGATAGAGGAAAGATCAAGCCAGGCTCCAACTTCTACATAAGACAATTTGATGTCAGTGCCAGTAGACGGAGATGTAAGGTAGAAGAGGTCGTTGACTGCCAGCATCGCCTGGACAAGGCTATGCATTTTGAGAGGGAAGTTGTCAACTGATGCCTCGACCTCAAGCGCGTTCCCGTTAGCCTGTACGCCGAATCCATTCAGCGTCGTCTCCAGCAGATCCTGCTGCTTCGCACTGCCGGTGACTTTGCAACCGGACATTTCCAGATCTTCAAGTGTGTAGCCATCATCGGTCAGCACAAAGCCACCATTGACTCGGCAGGCGTAGACCTGCAGATAGTCGTTATGCCGGTCCAGATACGGCGTGGTAATCTCAAAGCAATCTTTGATTTCGGCAATCTCGGCCAGGCTGGTTCTGTCATTCAGCCAGGCTAAGTAGTCCCCCATTAAAGCCGTTAAGTCTTGAATCACGTGAATAGCCCTCGCTGGATATTTGGTGGTTTAGTGATGTTGCAATAGCGCATGAATTCTTCCAATGTCAGCTGCAAATCACTGATGTTTGAAAAATGTTTGGACGGAACCGGGTAGGCCCAACTGTCAGCAAATCCTTCTATGTAGAGGTGTAGGTGAGGGGCCTTCACTTCCTTTCCATCAGGGTTCCGGTGTGGCGGGCCACCGAAGTCAAGCCTTGCCAGGACCTGATTTTCTCTTGCACGATTCTGGTATTTCCCCCTGCGAAGATTTAATTTATTTCGCCACAGATCGAGGAAGAACGACTCGCGCCCGTCTGCTGAGACCAAGGTAATTACAAGTTTTCCCAAGCCAGAGTAATCCCACTCAGTATCGTCCTTACGGTGTTTTTCCATTGCCAAGAGCGCATCCGCCTCCGCTTGAGTAAGACGTTTGTCAGTCATGGGCATGAGGGCACGCTGTTTTTCAAATTCGCCTTTGATTGTACGACTACAACCGTTGTATTGAGAAGCCCTAGTGCGGAGATCCTAGACTGACCGGATTGTAAGTCATGAGCACTTCATTCAAGTATCTGCTTAATACTTGCTCGAATTCTCCAGGCAGTGCTGCCGCACCACGTCAACCCATTTGTCGTACCAATACCACTGCTTTCCCACCATGACCCCGAATCCTTTGCCAGACCGCTTCGCTTCCATTTTCTGCCATAGCCTTGTATGCCGATGCATGCTGAATTTTGTAAATCCTTCCTCATGCATAAAACCTACGATTTCGCCCGGAAGGTGCTTTGGCCGTTCTATTTCCTTTATGTGGACATATTCCTTGTTCATCTGATCCGTAAGCGGAGAATCCTCTCTCACATATTCAACGATTCGATCCGCCTGGCCTTTGTTGTTCGCAGTTTTGGGTACAAATAAAGTTCGATAGGAGTAGCGGCTGTCTTGAAACTCTTTGTCAGATAACCCTTTTTCAAAATTCTCTATAAATTCGTTGATGTTTGAGGGGAGCCCGTCGGCCTTTTTCGAAGCTGAAGCTTGTTCAGGTGAGATAGCTGAAAACTGAAGTGCCAGAGCCAGTTCTTTATCGAGCCCTAGGTCTTCTTTGAAAAGTTTTTTCACGTAGTCGTTGTAATTTATGCAGCATGCCTGGAACTTGGCGTCTATAGATGAGTCAACCTCAGGTGCCATGTGATGCTCAATCTCATGTCGAATGCCGATCAAGAACAGTAGGTTGTTTTTCGTATCTTTATCGATCGGAGACTCCTTTACATTGAGGCACCTCTCTAAATTTAAGTACCTGTACGCTCGATTTTTGGTTTTCTCAAAAAAGCGTTTCTTCGCACTTTGTTTCTTTACCTCTCGGTACTCAATGCCGTGTTGTTTGAAGTATGCGTGCAGCAGGTACGTCCATGCGATATTCATGAGAACAATGAATATCTCTGATTTGAACGTAATTAGTGGATTATTGAAAGCTTGTACTGCGGCCATGGCCGCCTCGCGAGATTTAGCAACAAGCGTTTTCGCAATGGAACCAAAGCGTCGTATTCTTTGTTTCTTCTCCATCAGTGCCAGCCTCCAGGTGGGGCAGTGCTGTGTTGAGTCGTCTCAGTTTGCCAGCAATCAGTCTGGAGCGCAGAACTCCAATGAGTTCTCCCCGTATTTCGAATCGGGGATACTAGCATAGGATTTTTTCAGTATGGCGTAAGTGTGGGTCTTGGTGGATGCGCTTACTTGGGGTCAATTCAGGAAAGGGGTGTTGTCTGGATCAGGTTGTGCATCTTGAGAGGGGGATTGTCAGCCGATGTTCGGCCTCGGTGTCTGCCTGCCCTGTGAGCCGAATCCTTTAAGTGTCGTTTTCAGCGAGCTCGATACTCCTTAATCGTCATCAATTTTTCTTAACCTCTTTAGCTTGTTAATCAAAGCGCTCCCATCGGAGCTAGGCTTCGTGGGCATGTTCTCATATGGAAAATTCGGCTTGCCCAGGACTTGGCGTCTTGTGTAGTTCAGACTTTGAGCTACAGCTTCGAGTAGAGAGAATATGCTTTCGTATTGAAAATTTCCTCTAGTACCAAAGCCCCGTCTTTGAATATCAGAGTGCGCCAATATAGTGTTGCGAATTTTTTTCAGCTCTAAGAACCGCTCTGACTTCTGAACTTTGGTAAGGCATTCCAAGAGAATTTGTACATCGTATAGATCACCGAATTTCTCGTCTGCCAGTGAGAAAAGAGTCAGGTTTTTATTCTTACCAGTCTCGGCAGACTCAAACATCTTGCAGATAAAGTGAATGGCTTCTCGTTCTGCAAGTTTTTCAAAGATTACAAATACGTCACGTGCAGTTTCGTTTAGCAAGTCGGCATTTTCCTGATTGCCAAATAGTTGCATATAAAGCGTCCATATAAAGAACATAACCTTAGTGTCTTTGTCCAAGGCGTCATAGATTTCATTAAAATCATCCCTTGACGACATCTTTAGGAATACTCTGCGCCTTCCAGGCACCATCTGGAGGTTGCCGTATGCGCAATAGTGCTAACGCTCAACCTCTTGGACCACTTGATATTTTCTGGCTCATCTAATCTTGGTTGCCAGTGCCATCAGATACCCGCCTCTTCAAGAGGCTTTTCAGCGTCAGAGGTGCGTATTTCACCAGAGATGAGTTTGGGGAGCAGAATGTCACGAAGTTCAGAGAGCTCTTTGTTGCTTCTTTCAATCTGCAATCTTCTTTGAAATACTGGCCCTACCAATTTCTGAAAGGCATTGGTTATCGGTCTAGGTGGCGAGACAACAGGTATTTTCCGCAAATTTTTTTGAGAAATCTTTAGTTGAACTGCGCCAGTCACATAAGGAGAAATTTTTATATGCTGAAAAGCCAAAAAAAGGAACTCTGTAGATACTCGATTCTTACCTGTTAGCACATGGGCATGATTGTTTACCCAAATTTTTCCTGACACGTACTGTGAGAATGCTGTTCCATCATCTTTTTCTACAGAGCCATCTTCACCTATAAGGAGGTAAGTTCCATCAAAGATAAAATCATTGACGTAATCAACAATACCAGTTGCACCATAGTATGGAAAAGGCCCCTGTCGCTTTGCTCTATCATTGCCCGACAGAGGAACCCTCTTCTTATCCCAGCACTCAAAGAGATTCCCCGCCAAACTTGACGAATACCCCCTCGGAATCTCTCCAATATCCGAATCAACCAGCTTATCCGGGAACAGGTTCCAGATTTCGGGGGGGAGGTATGGGGGTCGGCCTTCCATTTTGGCGCGAGTGGGACCGAAAGTGACGAACCAGTCGTTGAAGATGGCTCTTGCCATGGCCTCCAGCGTTTCGTTCATGCGGCGGTTCAGTTCGATCTTGTCGTCCAGTGTGCCGAGGATGTGGGCGATGGCGCGTTGTTCGGGGAGGGGAGGTATTTTGAT
>RKSB01000019.1 GCA_007571095.1 K189A clade bacterium
AATCAGACGGTCAACGGCTAGTGGTGGACAGGTGGACATGCGTAAAGTCGGCAAAACACCCGGCCATGAGCGCAGAATGCCCGGTGTTACGTCCGTCAGGTTTGCCATATTGGCAAGGGTAGCTTCGACATCCTTGATCGCCTTTATTCGAGTGTCTCGGAAAGTTTTAGGCGCAAAATTCATAAACCATTGGTTGTATCTTTCGACCGACGCCGCAATATCGGCCTTCCAGTTTTGGGGTTTATCAAGATTGACCGGCATGATCAGGATTAACCGGCATGAGCCCTTTCTTTTCTACGGCAAATTACCACAAACGGCTTGCTTATTGGTCAGCTTCTCTTTGCAGATTTTGCCTCCTTGAACATCGATAACCGCCTCTGATTTCATCAAGAGAATACTGCTCCCCTTATTCAGGGTCTGTATCAAACAACCAGGCTTGCAGGAAGACCTTCGTTTTCAGAAAAAAGAACAGACTTTTTCGATTACGAGTGTCAACCGCCTGCCGGAAATTCGGCCGGAATGTCTTTTCGGCTTTCCTGACACACTTCGCCCTCCGCTATAATGAAAGAGAGGCTCTTCAAAAACCGGCTTTCGCCTTTCAAGAATGTTCCGTTCGCTTTCTGAATCCCTGCAACAGGCCCTTAGAACCTTTTCCGGTACGGGGACTTTGACTCAGGAGAATATTCAGCCAGTTCTTGACGAAATTCAGAATTCTCTGCTGGAGGGCGATGTTGCTCTGGAAGTGGTTGACCAGTTTGTTGAGCGAATTCGTTCTCAAGCCATCGGGCAGAAGGTTGATCTCCATCTTCGCCCTGAACAGAAGCTTGTCAGGATTGTACAGGACGAACTGACAAGTATTCTCGGCGGCGAAACCACTCGCTTGAATCTTGCGGTCAAGGCACCTGCGGTGATTCTGGTCGCCGGCCTGCAGGGCGTAGGCAAAACCACCACGACAGCAAAGCTGGCAAATTATCTGATCAGGGAACTCAAAAAGAGAGTTCTGACCACAAGCCTTGATTTTCGCCGTCCAGGGGCCCTGGATCAGTTGCGCCTGTTGAGCAGTCAAGTCGGTGCAGGCTTTTATGCCGCTCCGAATCAGAAAGAATCACCAACAGCAGCCCTCAGGCTAGCCAGCCAGGCAGCCCTTGAACAGCTTTCGGATGTCCTGCTGGTGGATACCGCCGGTCGACTGGCGGTGGATACAGCCATGATGGGTGAAGTCAGAGAGATACACAGTCTGGCGAAACCCGCTGAAACCCTGTTTGTGGTTGATGCCATGACGGGTCAGGATGCCGCTTTTTCGGCCAGAGCCTTTGCCGAAGCCCTGCCGCTGACCGGCGTAATACTGACCAAGGTTGATGGTGATTCGAGAGGAGGTGCGGCTCTGTCTGTGTCCAGCATAACGGGCTGCCCGATCAAATTCATGGGTACAGGCGAGCAGACGACAAATCTGGAGCCCTTTCATCCTGAACGTATTGCTTCACGCATTCTGGGCATGGGCGATATTCTGTCGCTGGTGGAAGAAGCCGAATCCAGAGGCAGCGCAACACAAGCCCGGCGGCTGGCGAAAAAAATCAAAAAAGGCCGGAAATTCGACCTGTATGATTTTCGGAACCAGTTAAGGCAGATGGAGAAGATGGGCGGAGTGGAATCAATGATGGAAAAACTGCCCCAGTTCAACAGTCCTTCCGGAGCCTCCGCCCGTTCAGCTTTTCAAAGTGACAACACTCGACGGATGGAGGCAATCATCAATTCAATGACACCCAGAGAACGCCGCCAGCCGGAGTTGATCGCAGGCTCCAGAAAGAGAAGGGTGGCCGCCGGCTCCGGTACCGAAATACGGGATGTCAACTCGCTGCTCAAGCAGTACAAGACGATGCAGAAAATGGCCAAAAAAATGAAGTCATCGAGTCAAATGAAAAAACTGTCTCGGCAACTTGCGTCCTTTCAGGGAATGAATCCCTTCAACAGACACTCGCCAAGGCACTAAGCCATCCGCTCTTCGGTTGCATCTGCCAGGCCTCCCATAGTATTATCAACCGAAGCAGGTTGCAGGCAGTTCAGCGGAGTTCATACTCGTGAAAAAGCTACTCTCGCCGATCCTTTATCTGGTCGAGGATTTCTTTGAACAGTCTCTGGTTATGCAGGGGTTTATTGCCTTTGGCTGGCTGTGCATGATCGTCATGCTCTTCAGTATGCTTGTAGTCGGCTGAGTGTACAGTCTGGATATATAAATAAATAGTCCGCCAGATATATAAATAACATAAATAATGGGTCCAGCTGAGGGAGTCCAGTGAAGAATTTTCGCTTAAATCGTCGTTTGTTTCTGCAACAGACAGCCAGTCTGCTCGCCGTTGCAACGCTTCCTCGAATAGCTTCTGCCAATGCCGCTGAAGCCTTAAAGACCTCTGAGCTGGTTTACCTTTCGCCTCTTCGAAGCGACTCCAGCTTGAGCAGATGTCGGGGCGAAGTCTGGTTTGTTCAGGATGGCAAGGACGTTATGGTCGTCACAAGAAGCGTTGCCTGGCGAGCAAAGGCCATTCAGGAGGGCCTGGACGAGGCCATGCTGTGGGTTGGTGAGGTTGGTGTCTGGACAAGAAGCAATGGTCGCTACAAGAGTCTGCCTTCCGTAAAAGTCCGGGGACGCATCGAAAGCGATCCCGATGCCTGGGAGTCAGTGCTTAAGCTGTACAAGGAAAAATATCAGATGAGCTGGACCTTCTGGCGAAGACGTTTCGAAAACGGTCTGGCTGATGGTAGCCGGACCATGTTGCGTTACCAGATTATCGAGACTTAGGATTCCAGAAAAACCGCCTTTGATTCGACATACCGGGCCAGTTCGCTCTTCTCCAGCCCAATCAGAGACGTAAGAACCTTTGAGTGTGCTCCCCCGAGCCTTCGTGCCGGACCCCTCGGCTCAACTCCCGCATTTTGAAACCGCAGTCGCGCCACCAGATTATCGAGACTCAGGACTCCAGAAAAACCGCCTTTGATTCGACATACCGGGCCAGTTCGCTCTTCTCCAGCCCAATCAGAGACGTAAGAACCTGTTGAGTGTGCTCCCCCGACCTGGGTGCCGGACCCCTCGGCTCAACTCGCGCATTTTGAAACCGCATCGGACTGTTGACCGTTCGATACTTGCCGATAGTCTTCTCGGATAATTCTGGAAATATGCCGATTGCCTCCGCCTGAGGATCTTTGACCACTTCGTGCAGAGCCATGACCGGTCCCCACACAATACCCACCTGGTCGAAGATCGAACCCCAGGCATCACGAGGCTTGGTTAGCATAACTTCATCAATTAAATCAACTAGTTCAGACATATTATTATATCTAGTTCTAGCATCTTCAAAACGCTCGTCCTGTTGCCATATCTCGCGGTCCAAGGCCTTGCACAGCAATGGCCAGGCCGACGAATGAGGCATATTGACCACCAGCCATTTGCCGTCCTTGCACGGGAAACGATTGACTGTCGCTGCCAGCATATGCTTGCGATCACGCCGCCGCACCGGTGCATGGTCAATGCCGGTAACCGAGTAATCGGCTGCCTGAGTCCAGATTGCGGTCTCATAGAGAGACGTTTCCACGACCTGTCCTTCGCCCGTCTGTTCGGCCATTCTCAGGGCGGCCAGAATGGCACCCACCATGGCCAGTCCGGTGGTGTGATCACCCTGGCCCGGTCGAGCCATGGGCACAATACCTTCATCGCCTTCTCGCATGGCATCATACAGGCCCGAACGGCCAAAAAAGGCGGTCACATCGTATCCCGGCCGAGAGGCATCCGGGCCCTGAGTTCCGTAGCCGGTCAGAGTCGCGTGAACCAACAGCGGGTTGATGACCAAAAGAGTTGCCGGATCCAATGAAAATCGAGCCTGTCGGTTGGGCAACAGATTGCACATGAAAATCTGTGCTTTTTCAGCCAGCCGATGCAGCAGATTCACACCCTCAGGGCTGTTCAGATTAATGCCGACAGACAGCTTGCCTCTGTTGTCGACATCATACTGATAGTCGTAACCTGTCTTTTCAGGGTCATCTATTTTGGGTCGCCTTCCGGTCGCTCTCATGGGGTCGCCTGCCGGTGATTCGATCTTGATCACCTCTGCGCCCATGTCAGCAAGAATCGCCGCCGCACTGGGGCCTGCCATCCAGTTATCCACTTCAATGACTCGAATACCGTCGAGCGGCGATCCTTGGCTTGACATCAGACTCTAAACCCTATAGTGATTGGACATGTATAGTATAGTTAAACATCAGTGGTCGGCCATGCCGACGAATAAAGATCGATGACAGGCGGCTATTATTCTGTCTGGAGAGGGAGTATAGTCGAAAGTCGAACACCCGTAGCCCTGTCTTCTGTCAAACAATAACAAAAAAGGTGAACTTATGACTGAAACTGCAACCCATTCGGTACCGAGCTTTCCACAGGAACAGGAGCAGGAGCAAGAACTCGACCTGACTCCCAACACCATGCCGGAGGACGCCTATTCGATTCCGCTGGAAGAAATAGATGTCAGTGATCCTGAGTTGATCATGAATGATCGGCATTGGAGCTATTTCGAACGCCTGAGAAAAGAAGCACCGGTTCATTACTGCCGTCAAAGTGAGTTCGGCCCTTACTGGTCGGTGACCAAATATCAGGACATCATGCATGTAGACACTCATCACGGAGTCTATTCCAACGAGCCGGCCATCACCATTGCAGAACCGGAAGAGGATTTCCAGATGCCGATGTTCATCGCCATGGACCCGCCCAAGCATGGAGCACAACGCAAAGTGGTCAATCCGGTGGTGGCACCTCGCAACCTGCAGAATCTGGAGGGCTTAATTCGTCGTCGTGTCGAAAACATTCTCGACTCTCTGCCGATTGGCGAGGAGTTCGACTGGGTTGACAGAGTGTCCATTGAGTTGACCACCCAGATGCTGGCTACCCTGTTTGATTTCCCCTTCGAAGAGCGCCGTCGGCTGACGCGCTGGTCGGATGTCGCTACCGGCAGCCCGGAGAGCGGAGTGGTTGAGTCTCGGGAGCAACGTCAAGAAGAACTGCTGGAATGTCTGCAATACTTTCAGCGGCTTTTTCAGGAACGTGTCGGGCTGGATGCTCGCAAGCATTTCGACCTGATCACCATGCTGGCCAACAACGAAACAACCAAATCAATGCCGCCGATGGAATACCTGGGCAACCTGGTTCTTCTGATCGTCGGTGGCAACGACACTACTCGAAACTCGATTAGCGGAGGAGTGCTGGCCCTCAACCGGTACCCAGAAGAGTATGACAAATTGCGCAAAGACCCTGGAGTCATTCCCAACATGGTCTCGGAAATCATTCGCTGGCAGACACCTTTGGCTCACATGCGCAGAAAGGCTCTGGAGGATACCGAACTGAACGGCCAGAAAATCTCTGCCGGTGACAAGGTCATCATGTGGTATGTCTCAGGCAATCGGGACACCGAGGTCTTTGAAAATCCCGATGACTTTGTCATTGATCGTAAAAACGCCCGCTCGCACCTCTCCTTTGGTTTCGGCATTCATCGCTGTATGGGCAATCGTCTGGCTGAAATGCAGTTGAGGATAGTGTGGGAAGAGATCATGAAGCGCTTTCGCATGGTTGAGGTTACCGGCGATCCGGTCCGCATACGTTCGGCTTTTGTCAAGGGCTACTCTCAGTTGCCGGTCGTGCTGCATCGCTCCTGACTCAACAGGCTGCGGAAGAATCAAAATTTCGCCTTCCTCTGATTTCAGGGGTATTTCAACGTTTGACTGCCGGTATCCTTTTGCAACCGGCCGGATAAGCATGCATGGCCCGGTATCCGCGGAGACCTCGGGGCTTTTTCGTCCTCCAATGTGCAGTTCACCGCCTGGTTTCGGCATTCACCGCTGTATGGGCAATCGTCTGGCTGAAATGCAGTTGAGGATAGTGTGGGAGGAGATCATGAAGTGCTTTCGCATGGTTGAGGTTACCGGCGATCCGGTCCGCTCTGCGTTCGGCCTTTGTCAAGGGCTACTCTCAGTTGCCGGTCGTACTGCATCGTTCCTGACCCAAGACTTCAGCGGCAGAAAAAGCCGCTTTTCAACAGCCATGCATCGAGTCAGCTCGTTGTGTCGTCTTTACCCTGAATGAAACTCGAAAGTTGCTTGGCCATGGCTTTACAGGAAGTACGGCCAGGCGAAGTAATCAGTGGTATGGGAATAATGGCTCCCAAAATGGCAGAAGAGCCTTCGCTTTCGCTGCGCATCCTGCCGGCGGTATGGAGTGCCTGAACATCCCAGACAACGACCTCGTAGACTACGTCTTTCTGCCAGTAAATAATACCCAGACAAAGGCCGCCCAAAGTGCTGACCGCGCAATTCATATTGCCGCGCTTGTCGAGTGTGCGCTTTCGAATGTCTGTCCACGCCAGATAGCGAATTTTATCGGCCTGTATGCGCTCGGCTACCGCCGGCTTTTGCAGCAGGGTTTCGAGTTCCTCCAGATTTTGCGGAGCGGTTCGAGGCTCAAACCAGGGGAACACCGAGTCGGCAAACTGCTTCTGTGGAATCGTCTTGATGCGAGTGATGCTCTTGTCCAGGCATTCGATCAGCGAGCTTTGCGCTTCATAGCCGAGGCTGTCCCTTCGTCCGACAACCACCAGAGACTCGCCCCTGTTCAAACCTGTTTCGCGTTCCCGAATCTGCTCTGAAACAGTGCTCACACAGCCTCCTGTCAGTAATAGACAGGGCAGAATGAGGATTTTTACAAGCAAGCGGGACGACTTATCTGTCAACATCGAAAGCTTCCAGCCAGGATTGAATTTCGGGTAGCGTGCGGACATTCAGACTGAAACCTGCGCTGAAATCTCGCAATGCCTCTTTCAATGTTATCAACATAATTTTTTCAGGCAACCTTGGATTGTCGGACTGCTCTTTGCCATAGGCACTGAGATTCCACTCCTTCAACAGCGAACCGCCGGCATCCAGAAGGTCGATCTGGTATTGAATCCAGACCTCGAATTCAGGCCGCCGAGTCTGTGCCGGCGTGGAAAACTGAAATGCCTTCAGCCGAGGAATCAGAATGCCTGCCAGCGGTTGCTGGTCAAGTCTCTCCGCCTGCACCAGGTCGTTTATTTCGATCACCTGGGCAAAGGTATCCTCAAAGGTTCTTTGAAAGAGGGTTTTCTGATGCCCTTGCAGGTCAATCGTCCAGCTACGACCAATGGACGGTGTCTCCGAATGCTCGTACGAAAGAATGGAGTCGTCATAGACCACCGCCACTGTTATCGGCAGAGGTGTGACGGCCAGTCGTGGCCAGTCGGTTTTCAAAGTCACTTTTGCCGAATTGCAGGCGGTCAGGATGCAGACCAGCAGCGGCAAAAATTTTTTGTGGTGAGCAAGAATACCGGGCATGAGTCAGTTAACGCAGTGACAGGTCAGGCAGACCGACAAAAGCGCCTTCGTTGCGAAGAGTCAGTTCCCTCATCAAAATGGCGAAACGCACGCCCGTACTTTCGAAGCCAGCCTGGTTCATGAGCGAAAAAACCACCGGAAAACCGATGGCGTGAATACGTATTTTTCGTCCGCCGTCGGGTGTGCCGTTGAGCCTGTCCACTTGATCGATCACCTGGCTTACGGATGAGCCGGCGAATTCGTCACCCAGAACATAGATGGCCACATTGGAATTGCCTTTTCTGTGGTAAGTCCGGATGGCTTCCTCGATACCCTCGACCGGGCTCGAATTGCTAAAAACACTCCATCCACGAAGGCTTCTGATGATTGCCCTGCGTCTTAGAGGCGTGTCCTGAATCCATTCACCGGCGAATTTCGGGTACATGTGGCTGCCCATGTCGTTCATGACCTGCAGGCCCTTGACTTCGGGGTAGCTGTTCAGGATTTGATCCATGACTCGTATCATCAGCCCCCAGGCATGAGTTCGCATACTGCCGGAAGTATCTATGATGAAGATGATGTATTCGGCATCCAGTGGAATACCCGCCAGTGCTTTTTCTTCCAGCCCCTTGATTCTGGAGGTGCGCTGGAGTTTTTGAGTCAATGTTTCGTCAGTGGTGACAGCCGCCGCCAGATTGAGGTCACTTTGTTCCAGTGCTTCCTGTAGTTGCGAAAGGCTGTTCTGGCGTTCCGTCAACAATGTTTCCAGGGAGCTTTGGCCGGATTCGCTCGATTCCAGAAGAGCCTCGATTTGTTGTTTTTCGTCCTCAAGGGCCAGCAGGCTGGATCTCAGTTGCTGAATCTGTTCGGCAGTTGCCTCTTCCTCAAGGGCGTTTGGTTTTGAGGTCTCGAGAATGACCAGCAGTAGCACCACCGCACCAAAGCCGCAACAGATGACATCCATAAAGGACATGCCAAATTCCTGTATTGAGCGGCTTCTTTTCATGAGTTCTGACTTTTCAGGGCCAATCCGAAGAGGGGGTTATAAAGGAGCCCCGAGTGACTCTGGCCAGATTCCAGTAGGAGGGCGAGGCCATCGGGTCGCCCTCCATGGGTAACAGAATGGTGTTGACCGCTACGCCTTTGGGCAAAACACGGACGGCTTGATTAAAGTACTTCAGGCGTTCTGCACCGCTGACCTTGCCCTTGCTGGCTCTGCTTCCCTGAGTAGGCAGGCTGTCGGTAATCAGGAGTATGCTGTCCGGTTGGGGATCCAGTTCCCTGAGCGACAGAAAGGCTCTCAGCAGATTGGTACCCTCCGCCGGTGTAAATTTTTTGGCTTCATTCACCATCTGTTCAAACAGCTCGCCCTGGTTA
>RKSB01000168.1 GCA_007571095.1 K189A clade bacterium
GCCTCGCCCGTCAAGCCGCCGATCGCCTGCGAAAGACCAAAGGTGTTGAGAATATAGGAGTATCGACTGGCGGCATGGTTAAACTCGCTCTGATACAGGTTGCTTTCGGCATCCAGCAGATCGGTAATCGACCGGGTTCCGCTCCGGTAGCCCAGACGAATGGCTTCGACCGCCTCACGTGCCGACTCCATGGCTTTTGCGGCTGCCTTCACACGTTGGACATCGGTCAACACCTGCTGGTACAGGTTGCGAGTACTTCGATCGACATCACGTCGAGCGTAGGTCAGCCGATAACGAACCTCATCACGCGCAAAACGAAGCTGTCGGTTTTCCGCCGTACCCAGACCGAAGCGAAACAGCGGCACAGAAAGCTGAATGCCTACCTGAGTCGAGCGAGTCTGGTCGCCTCTCATTATTCGAGAGTCACGCCCCCATTCGCTACTGCTGTAAGAAGCCGTTGCACTGACCGACGGCATGCCTTCCGCCCGTTTGACGTTGAATTCCTGCCTTGCCACCTCAAGGGCAAACTCCAGAGATCGAACGTTCAAATTGTTTGCAACAGCCTGCTCAACCCAAAAATCGGCGTTCGGCGGATCCGGCGGTACCACCGGCAGGTCCTCCCGAATTCTGCCAATCGCCTCAAAATTCCTGTCGGTGATGACCTTCAGGGCGGAAAACGCCACGACCTGAAGGCCTTCCACTCGAATTCGATCAGCCACAATGCTGTCATAGGCCGACTGGGCTTCCAGCAGATCGGTCAGAGGTATAAGCCCACTCCTGTATCGCTCTCCAACCAGTTCCAACTGGCGCCTGAATGCATCCTCTGTCGCCTGAACGCTGTTCAACTCGTCTCGAAGTTGCAGAATACTCAGATAGGCTTGGAGAGTACGAAAAACCAGGTCCGACTCAGCCACCCTCAAATCGACCTCGGCTTGCGAGCGCAGGGCAGAAACACCCTTGAGGCCGTACCAGAGCTGAAAATTCAGCAGGGGTTGTGCCAGATTGACCTGGTATTGCAGCTGTCGAGTCTCAAGGCGATCAACAAGCTGCTGATCGCTTTCCCGATTGTTCCGGTATTCGTTATCTGTTGAGCCATAGTTGTAGGCACCACCCAGCGACAGAGCCGGAAATATTCTGGCCCTTGCCTGAGCATAGATCTGTTGGCGAGAACGGCTGTTGGCTCTGCTGGCCGCCAGCAATGCATCGTTTTCAACGGCTATCCTGTACACCTCGGTCAAATCGACAGCATCCAACAGACGGCCGTCTTCGGCATATTGTTCAGACGAGCCGGTCGAACCAGACGAAGAATCCTGTGCTGCGGCCGTTGATATGCCCAAAGCCAGAGTCATGCTCAGGCCAGCGAGGTATTTGGCGATTCTCCGATGGCTAAAACTCCTCCTTTTCACGATCAATCCCATAAACAAACTCTCCTTGTGAATTCATCAGGCCGAAAAAGAGAACTCTGGAATTCCAGCCTGCCTGTCGTACGGACGAGTACAAAAACTCTCGCTTGCCGGTTCTTTTTTCGAGAAAGAGACTCTGAAGTTGCCAAAAAAGACCCTGAGTCAACAGTCGGCGGGTGAATCGGCCATTCCATGGTAACGGCAAGTGCACAGGAAAGGGAAAAGAGCTCGCAAAAAGGCGAAAGAAAGTGATTGCCGATCGCTGCTTTTGCTGTTTGATTATCGACGCTTGCACACTTGAATAAAGATGGCGACAATGACCTGCAATTCATCATGCCTGTTCGTTTCCGTTACCTGCCCGCTGGAATTGTAGATCTGAGATGCACGCAAGAGAGAGACGCAGATTCAACCTTCGGGTTCAGATTGCCAATCGGGAGTGTAACTACTGGCGGTTGATGAAGTTGATGCCCGGCTGGCAGGGTTGCAACCTCTTCGCCTATGACCACTGCCCTCACAGGGAGAGCAGGATTCGCCTGAAAATCGAGATATACAGACGATCTCCGCACACACTTGTCATCGACCTTCGGCAACAGTCCGACGAAAACACTCTGCCTGTATCCTGGTTGCAGAATATGCGAGTCCATCTTTATCTCGACCTGAGGTCGGCTGAAGCAGTCGCCTGCAACGACAGACCGCTGAAACTATGTGACCCCTGCCCCGAAGAATGGCAACGCCAGCTCGACGAAAAAATTTCCAGTGACTACTTTCTGGCCGATCTGCTGACCTTCTGGATCGACAAGGCACTCACTCCCGTCGCACGGTTGCCGAAACTGGCGTTCAACGGCGACAGACCCGAAGTTCAGCCGCTAGCCGGTCTCCCTTAAGGAAGGCAACACATAGGACTGCTCCTGCAGATGGGCACGTACCACTTTCTTGTCCATCTTGCCAGTTGAAGTCAGCGGGATTTCGTCGACAAAAAGCACCTCATCGGGCAACTGCCACTTGGCAAACTTCTTGCTGCAGTGCTCGATAATTCCGCCAGCAGTCAGATTGGAGCCCTTCTTCAGAATCACCAGCGCCACCGGCCGCTCATCCCACCTGGGGTGAGGCTGGGCGACAACACAGGCCTGATTGACATCGGGCAGGGCTACGATATGGTTTTCCAGATCAACGGACGAGATCCACTCGCCGCCGCTCTTGACCAGGTCCTTCGATCTGTCGCTGATGATCAGATAATTGTTGGGGTCAATTTTGGCGACATCGCCGGTAACCAGCCAGCCGGCATGAAACTTTGACGGCTGAGAATCCTTGTAGTACTCCTCGCACACCCAGGGGCCACGAATCAACAGCTCGCCGATGCTCTCTCCATCGTGAGGCAGCCGATTGAATTCCTCGTCAAAAATATCCATTTCCAGACCGGGTAAAAGTCGGCCCGCCTTGCTGACATTGGCAATCCGCTCACCTTCCGACAAATCCAGATCACTTCTTTGCATCAGCCGCCTGGAGATAGTCCCCAGAGGGCTGGTCTCGGTCATTCCCCAGCCCTGAATCATTTCGACTCCGAGAGTCTCCCAATACCAGCGGATCAGACTTTCCGGCGGTGCACTGCCGCCACAGGTCAACCGCTGCAGGGTGCTGAGGTCGAAGTCGCCAGGGTGGGCTTCCAGAATGGCCTTGACACCCTGCCAGATAGTCGGCACGCCCTGAGAGACGGTCACCTTTTCGCTGGCGAGAGCCTGCAACAGCTTGTCTGGGCTCATGAATCGATTGGGTAACACCTGCTTGGCACCCACCGTCAGCAGTGCCCAGGGTACACCCCAGCCCATCGCATGAAACATGGGCACAATGCCGCAGTTGACATCCAGTGCAGACAGGTTCATGGAATCGGTCATCATGATGGTCAGAGTGTGCAGATAGGTCGATCGGTGCGTGTACTGCACGCCCTTGGGCTGGCCGGTGGTACCACTGGTGTAACAGAGCCCCAGAGGTGAGTTTTCATCCAGTTGCGGCCAGTCGTAGTGCTCGGGAAAGCCGCCAATAAAGTCGTCATAGGCCACCGGATCGGGCAAATCTGTTGTCCAGTCAACATCCTCAAGCGAGGTTACAACCACCTTGCGCACCGAAGGAATGCGCCCGACCAGGGGCGCGAGCAGAGGCAGAAGGTCAGGGTCGGCGATGATGATTCTGACCTCGGCATGGTTGATGATGTATTCAAGGTCGGAGGGCGACAGGCGAATGTTCAGTGTGTGAAGCACGGCACCCATACAGGAAATGGCGTGGTAAGCCTCAAGGTGCGAGGCATGATTCCACATGAACGTAGCCACTCGGTCACCCTGCTGAATACCGGCATTCTCCAGTGCATGAGCCAGCTGGTGTGCACGAGAGCGAGTCTGTTCATAGGTTTGTACATGGCGACCGGTGGCAGTCAGGCTGACGATTTCCTCTTTTGGGGCGACATGGGCACCCCGATCAAGCAGGCGTGACATCAGAAGAGGTGAAGTTTTTGGTGTCATAAGA
The DNA here is from genome assembly GCA_007571095.1 of K189A clade bacterium. Lineage (GTDB taxonomy): Bacteria > Pseudomonadota > Gammaproteobacteria > Pseudomonadales > Azotimanducaceae > RKSB01. Next base: position 3,921 of record RKSB01000168.1, read on the forward strand.
TTTTTCTCCGTTGTTTTCGGTCGGTCTTCTGGCAGAAAAGGGATTGTCAGGATAGAAAGGACCTGGTTAAAGAATCCCTTTTCGGTATTTTGCCATCAAAATTTCAGCAGCCGCAATCTGTCCTTTGAAGGCTCAAAAGGATACAGAGGCATAAATCAAGTCAGTGCCGGCCATACTTTTGTTGCAGAAAATGGTAGGTGGCTCTGACCGCCATGGCTTCACCGCCGATCGGGCCCGTTGGCCGAGCATTGACATTCCATGCCATCAGATCGTAATGGACCCAGGGAATCTCCTTGTCGATAAACCGAAGGAGGAACAGGGCTGCGGTGATGGCACCGGCGTAAGGGCTGTCGCCCGAATTGCCCGAGTCGGCGATTTGGCTTTTCAGCAACGACTGATAAGGCGAGTAGAGGGGTAGTCGCCAGACGGGGTCGGCTACTTGAGTGGCGGCCGCCGCCAGAGCAGCCGCCAGATCATCCCTGTTGGTAAACATGGCTGCTATTTCGGTGCCCAGGGCAACCCTTGCCGCACCCGTCAGCGTGGCAAAATCCAGAATCATGTCGGGAGACTTTTCGCAGGCATAGGTGAGGGCATCCGCCAGCAGCAGACGGCCTTCGGCGTCAGTGTCGTCGATCTCCACGCTACAGCCTCGCCGAGTAATGAATACATCACCCGGACGATAGCTGTTGCCGGCTACAGAATTTTCGGCCGCAGGAATCAGGACTGTCAGCCGAACAGGCAGCGCGTTGGCCATAATCAGGCTGGCCAGACCAAGCACTGAAGCCGCGCCACCCATATCCTTCTTCATCAGCCGTATGCCTCTTGAGGGCTTCAGGTTCAGCCCACCTGTATCAAAGCAAACGCCCTTGCCGACCAGAATGACATGCGGGTTCTTGTCGCTCCCCCAGTTGAGTTCGATGAGCCTGGGGCAACTTTTGGCGGCTCGTCCGACGGCATGAATCATCGGGTAGTTCTCGCTCAACAGGGCATCTCCCACCACCTGACTGAACTCAGCATCAAACTCCTGGGCAAGCCGGTTGGACTGGCTGGCCAGGTCCTCAGGCATCATGTCCTCGGTCGGCGTGTTGATCAGGTCTCGAACCAGACTGACGGCTGTTGTCTCCCGACAAAGTGCTTCTCTTGTCGATTCATCCGGTACCAGCAGAGTCAGCCTGTCTTCACCGGCCGATTTCCTGTAGTGATCGAACCGGTAACTGCCCAGCAAAAACCCAAGCAGTGCCAGATACTTCTCCGAATCGGACCAGTCAAGATCGGCTTCCAGAGACAGTCTATAGTCACCGGGCGGCAGCTTTCGGGGCAGGCCGCCCAGGCTGTTGAAGGCGGATTGGCCAACTCCCACCAGAACCTTCTCAAGCTGGCCCTTCTGATCGGGTACCAATACAAAGTCTCCTTCTTCGGCTGTGAAAGCCGTCGACTGCAACCATCGAATGACATGGCTTTTCTGGTCGGTGGACCAGTCGGCCAGGCCGTTCTGAGTCATCGGAACCAGAAGAATGCCAGAGCGGTCGTCGTTCACCACCGGAGTTGCTTTTAAGGACATACGTCAGTTCTCAAGAGGTCTGGCCAGTAGCAGAGAGGGCAATGGATGAAAGTTTCAGCAAGCGAATCAGGCCGATTTGGGAGCGGCGGCAGAAGAGCTTCGGCAGGCGAAGTAGGCACTGCAACCTGCTTTCATTCGGCAACTGAAATGAGACAGCAGCGGTATGGTAATAAATCCGGCAATCAGTAGCTGAAGGGTTCCGTAGTGCCCGCTGACGACATCGTCTACGAAGCTGGTTGCCATGAAGGCCAGGCCAAAGCAGGACAGAAACAGAACGGCACTCAAGGATGCCAGAAACCTGAGTACCGACATGGGCAGGCTGGGCTTGAAGGCCGCAAGTGCAAGCGTTGCACCAAGGGCATAGCACAGGGTAATGACAGTCGATGCGCCATCGACCAGGGCATAAACGGCAAAACACAGCAATACCAGGCCGATCAAGCCCTCAAACCAAGGCATATTCAAGATTCTCGTTTGATTAATCAACAGGCTCGGATCCTTTCGATCTATTCTCCGAAAACCTGCTTTTTGAAGGTAACCCAAAAGCAAAGCTGTTGACAAGTCCCGCTCTTCAAAAATCCCTGCTCTTCAAAATAATCGTTAGAAATCGCCGAAGGACAAAAGAGTGAAGTCTCTTTGTCAAGCCTTCGTTTAGAACCCTGCATGATAAATTGAGTGCATCGTTTGCACAAAGTTCGGGGTTACTCCATCATAAAGCCTGAAACCGAAGTTCATCGTTGAAGACTTTCACAAGCCCCAAAGCATCAGGAGAAACCCATGCCTCAGGTTAAAAGGAACCGACCAGACAAGACTCGTGCAAGAAAGGAAAAAGAGAAAAAAGACGAGCAGGTTCTTCTAAAGTTGTTTCAAGTCATCGGCGGCCAGCAGCCTATCCAGAGCTCAGAGGACCTGTTGAGCGAAGAACTCGCTGTCTATATGGGAAAGCGAAGGACTTCCGGAGGCGTGGTGGCATGGAAGCGCTGGGTGTTGTTTCTGCGTCACACTGCTCAAAAGCGCGGCATTCATGATCTGAAGCTGGTCGATTGCAGCTTTGAAAGACAAGGTGATATCGTTCGGGCAACTGCCTTTTGGGAGGGAAAAACAAAGGGTGAGCGAGTGCGGTCAGACAAGCCTGCAATAGTCGACTACCACCTTCGAAAGCACAGGATTCTTAAAATTCGGACCCACCCTGATAACTACCGGTTCATTCACGGAGAGCGTATCGCTCGCAAGCTCTACCTGCGCTGGGTGATGGTCAAGGTTTTTCTGTGGTCCAGGTGGCATCGAATTTCCTGAAAAGATACCGAAATCCAGTACTCCCCTACTCTAAACCCATCAAAGAAAACCCATCAAAGAAAACCCATCAAAGAAAACCCATCAAAGAAAACCATCAAAGAAAACCCATCAAAGAAAACCCATCAAAGAAAACCATCAAAGAAAGACAAAGATTATGACTGATACTCCCGTTACTCCAATTCCCTCCGCCACCGTCATTCTGGTTCGCAAAGCCGCCGACGGATTCGAGATTTTGATGGTCAAGCGCCATCATCAGATTGAATTTGCCTCAGGCGCGCTGGTGTTCCCCGGCGGCAAATCCGATGCCGAAGACGAAGACAGCCTGTTTGAAGGGCTGATGCAACAAGCCGTCAAGGATAAGGCGCAACGCAGCTTGCAGGTGACCGCCATTCGAGAGCTGTTCGAAGAGTCGGGTATCCTGCTGGCCTGCGACGACAATGGACGGCTTGTGGACGACAGGCGACTGGATGAGCTCGACAGCTACCGGCAAGCCATTCATCAGAAAAAGACGACCTTTGCCGACTTTCTAACCACAGAGTCGCTAAAACTGGCTAACCGAGAGCTGGCTGTTTTCGCACACTGGATTACGCCGAAAGGCATGCCGAAACGTTTTGATACCTGGTTCTATCTCGCACCCGCACCGGCGACTCAGGTGGCCAGACACGACCAGCAGGAATCGGTCGATTCGCTCTGGCTGACACCCGCTCAAGCGATAGCCGATGCACAGGCAGGCAAGCGCACCATCATCTTTCCTACCATGAGGAACATCGCCAAATTGAATCAGAGCAACAGCCCTGAGGAACTCTGGCAAAGGGCACGGGCAAAGCCGCCCATGGCGGTCGAGCCGTGGGTGGAAAAGCGGGAAGATGGCCGTTATCTGTGTATTCCGCCGGAAGCCGGCTATGACATTTCCGAAGAGAAGCTGGTACGAGGACGTCTTTGAGGAGCATTGAAGCAAACATCAGCCACGATCACACGATTAAACGAATACAGGCATGAACAGCAACTCGAAATGGCCTGAAAAGGCGGCCGCCAAAGTCAAGGGTTATATCGGCGAAATGCCCGCTCCGCACCGAAAAATCAGCCGAAAGATTCATCGAGTCATTCGGGATCGTGCCATCGAACAGGCGCGAGTAAAGATCGCGCTGTCGAAAAACAACATTGCCGATTACACGCAGGAACAGCTGGAAATCATCGTTCGAGAAGAAGAAAAGATAATTCGTAGCGATATTCGCAAATCTCTCATTTACGCAGGGCTTATTCTGGTCGGCATCAACCTCTGGGGCGGTTGACTCTTCGTGCTTCATCTACTGCTCAGAATAGGCCTGATCGCAGGACTCCTGGTGTATCTGAGGAGAAACAGAAATCGGCTGCTCTTTCTGATTCTTTCATTGTCCGCCGTCTATTACCTGAACAGCGAGGTAACCGGCTACATGAGAATGACCGCCGAGCTTGATCCTGTGTGTTCAAGCCTTGATGCCGCAGAGAAGAGCCTGCAATCCATCTATCTTCGGTGCGCCGAAAAATCAGAGACCGCCATCTTCCTGTCATCCGTCTCTCTAGTGGTCAAGAACATCCTTTACTTGATTGTCATTGCTGTTTTTATTTTCTGGAATCTTCTCTTTTCGACAAAGCACCGACCTTCGAACAAGGCCGGTCCTGTATTTGCGAAAAAGGATGGTTCCGAAGACGATCCGTTTGAGGCCATCAGGCAAAAGGAACGGCTTGGGTGAGATGAGTTTTTTTAGGGGCTTATATACATAGTTTGACACAGCCATCCGGTTACGACATGTTTCGCTCCATGCTGGTTGCAACCAGATCAAGCCAGGATAGCCGCCAGAAGATCAGGAACATCTTTCCAAAGGTCTTTCTGTTTCAGGCCATGCCATGACCCTTCAGCAATGAAACCGATACTTGACCCGCAACGAGACCTGAAGGGTGCGACT
>RKSB01000045.1 GCA_007571095.1 K189A clade bacterium
AAATATCCATGTGCCAGACCCTATGCGTTGAATAACAGACACAAACACATGCCTGAAATGCAGCTCTACAGCGGATTTCAGTCGATACTCTTCACACCCTCCGTGGCCGGCTGCTCAAGGGGAATGCTGGTACAAATTCCAATGCCTGCTACTCGGCTTCGAGGGGCGAGTCTTTCGGCGCAGGGCGTTGTGGAATGCTGGAGAGAAAGTTACCGAAAAACGCCTGCGGTCAGGGTTGTCGACAGTCTGGCCGACCGGCTGGAAAACGGCTACCTGAATCCGTCCAGCCTCGCCGGTACTGACCATCTCGAAATGACGGTCTGTGGTGACAGCAGACATTTGTTGCTGACCGCCCTCTATGACAATTTGGGCAAGGGTGCAGCCGGTGCTGCCGTTCAGAATCTGAACCTGATGCTGGGCAGATCACCCGTTGCGGGATTGACTCTATAGAAGTGAATACAGCCGGCAGTCTTTGGTCGCTGAATGAACTTCGGGTCCGCTCAATTGCTGGTACAATTCTGAAGGCTGTTGACCGGACCATTCTGGAATTGCGAGGGTAGATAATTTATGAAGCCTTACCACGCCATGTCGAAAGAAGAGCTGGCCGAAGAGGTCAGGTCTCTGGAGAAAGCCTACGAAAAAACTCAGTCGTCGGGCCTTTCGCTGGACCTCACGCGCGGCAAGCCGGGGCAGGATCAGATAGAACTGTCGGCTGCACTGGATGGCATCCTGAACAACAACTTTACGCTTCAGGATGGTACCGATGCTCGAAACTACGGGGGTATAAGCGGTATTCCCGAGGCCCGTAAACTGGGTGCCGAAGTGCTGGATGCCCTGCCCGAAGAAGTCATAGTCGGCGGCAACAGTTCGCTGACCATGATGTACCAGTATGTCGAAGCCGCCCATTTCTTCGGGTTGTTTGAAACGGGTGAAAGCTGGTCGGCCGAGGCCGCCCGAAGCGGCGGTCGAGTCAAGTTCCTGTGTCCGGTACCTGGTTATGACCGGCACTTCACTATCTGTGAAGCACTGGGCATGGAAATGATACCCGTACCCATGGACAGCGAGGGTCCGAACATCGAATTTGTTCGAGAGGCGGTCAAGGCCGACTCCCTTATCAAGGGTATATGGTGTGTACCCCGTCACTCAAACCCGAGCGGCGTGTGCTACAGCGACCGGACTGTAACGGCACTGTCTCGCCTGGCTGCGGATGCCGGAGCCAATTTCCGAATTCTCTGGGACAATGCTTATTCGGTGCATGACCTCTATGAGGGTTGCCCCGAGATCGCCCCCCTGCTGAAGCTGGCCACGCAAGCCGGCCATGCCGACAGTGTGGTGATGTTTGCCTCCACCTCGAAGATTACCTTTGCCGGTGGTGGCATCAGCTGGATGGCCTCTTCTGTCGGTAATATCGAGCGTTACCTGAAAAGACACAGCACCATGGCCATTGGGCCCGACAAGGTCAACCAGCTTCGGCATGTGCGTTTTCTGCCCGATTTAGACGCCATGAAGGCTCACATGCGGGCTCATGCCGAACGGCTTCGGCCAAAATTTGAGGCCATTCAACAACGTCTGGAAGACGACCTTGGGCCACTGGAACTGGCTGAATGGACCAGACCAACGGGCGGTTACTTCATTTCTTTCGACACTCTGCCAGGGCTGGCGACTCAGGTGGTGGAGTTGACCGCACAGGCTGGCGTCAAGCTGACGGCAGCCGGTTCTACCTGGCCTCACCGCAAGGATCCGGAGGATCGCAACATTCGGCTGGCACCCAGCTTTCCTGCTCCGAATGAAGTCAAGGAGGCCATCGCCGTGTTTACTCTCTGTGTACGGCTTGCCAGTGCACGACAGCTTCTGGGTGCCAACACTCCCTGAAAACCATCGGCCATCTCTTTTCAGGCCGCCTGCCGAAAGAACTCTGTTGCTTTTCCTGTGACTGCGACTTCCAGAGGTATTTTGGTGTTGGCCGGCGTGATCGTTATTGTCGCCGGTCTCAAGGCTTCGGCTGAACTCATCACGCCGGTTCTGCTGGCACTCTTTCTGAGCATGATTGCGGCCGCTCCCATGTCCTGGATGATCAGGGCAGGAGTCCCCAGAGGCCTTGCGACGGCGGCGGCTATTTCAGTGTTGATTGTTTTTCTGGTCGGTCTGGGGGCGATTATTGGTGCGGCTCTGGACGAATTTGGCCAGTTGGCAGGCTATTACCGAAGCCGCCTACAGTTGTTTGCACAAAATGTTCTGGGCCAACTGGCTGACTACAACATTCCCGAAACCATGATGACAGAACTCTTTAATCCGGCCGTGGTTCTGGATTACACGACCAATATGTTCGGTGTTCTATCCGGTCTGTTGTCCAACAGCTTTTTGATTCTGCTGCTGATTGTTTTCATGTTGCTTGAACTGTCGCACTTTCCGGCAAAACTGGGTGTCATTTTAAGCCGAGAGGCGACCGCCTATTTCAAGACATTTCAGGACAGCCTGGACAAGTATCTGGTTATCAAGACGGGGGTCAGTCTTTTGACAGGGCTCACCGTGTGGATTGTGCTGGGCATTGTTGGAGTCAATTTTGCCCTGATCTGGGCATTGCTGGCGTTCCTTCTCAACTATATACCCAATATAGGCTCGTTTATAGCGGCCATCCCTCCGGTACTGCTCGCCTTTATTGATCTGGGGGCCAGCTTTGCACTGGGTATTATCTTGTTTTATCTGCTTATCAACAGCCTGTATGGCAATATTCTGGAGCCGAAACTGCTTGGCCGAAGCCTGGGCCTGTCAACTCTGGTTGTCTTCATTTCTCTGGTTTTCTGGGGCTGGGTGTTCGGCCCCATGGGCATGTTGTTATCGGTGCCCTTGACCATGGTGGTGAAGATTGGCTGCGAAATAAAACCGGAAACTCGCTGGCTGGCTGTGCTCTTGAGCGACTACAAACAACTGGTATTTCTGGATGCCAGAAGTTCGGGTGCTTCGCTTGAAGGCGACCGTAGCGACTGACGTGACCTATATTCGACCCGCCGTTGTGCGAATGCAGGGCTATGTCTATGGCGAACAGCCACAGACTCACGACATCATCAAGCTCAACACCAACGAAAACCCCTATCCTCCGAGCCCTCTGGTGGCCCAGGAGCTAAGGGATTTCAGGGCTGAAGAACTTCGCTACTACCCGAATGCCCGCAGCCTTTCCTTCTGCCAACTTGCGGCGAAACTGCATCGAGTATCCCCCGAACAAATTCTGGCTACCAACGGCGGCGACGAACTGTTGAGAATGGCGGCTTCCACCTTTGTTCGGCCGGGCGGTCGAATGGCCGGTACTCACCCGGGCTATTCCCTGTATCCCGTGTTGGCGGCTCTGCAGGAAGCCGAATTTGTCGAGGTTCGCTATGCAGATCTGGTTGCCTCTCCAGCGAAAACGGCAACCCAAATGAATGAGAGTGGAGTTGAACTCTTTTGTCTGGCCAACCCGCACGCCCCTTCCGGCCGCCTGTTGCCGGTGAAGGGCATTCATGCCTTTGCGGCCGCTTTGAAGGGCGTCCTTCTTCTGGACGAAGCCTATGTTGATTTTGTTGACCCAAAACGGAACTACGACTCTGTTCAATTATTAAGAGAAATAGACAACCTGTTGATTTTACGTACCCTCTCAAAAGGCTATTCGCTGGCCGGTCTGCGCTTTGGCTACGGCATAGGGCCAGTCGAACTGGTTCAACCGATGGTTGAAAAGGTCAAGGACAGCTACAACCTTGATGCCATTGCCCAGGTGCTGGCCTGTGCGGCTGTTCGGGATCAAGACTATGCCCGTAACAACTGGGCCCTGATTCGCCAACACCGCCAGGAGATGACTCAAGCCCTGAGAGCAAGAGGCTGGCAAGTAGAGGATTCGGAAAGCAACTTCGTGCTTGCCCGCCGCTCGCCTGAACAACCCCTGAATGCCAGCTCTGTCTTCTCGGCCCTGCGTCAAAGGGGCATTCTGGTTCGCTATTTTGAACAGGCTGAGCTCGCGGATTGCCTGAGGATCAGCATCGGTACTCAGCAGCAGAACCAGCTTCTGCTGCAAGCACTCGACTCGATTGCGGCACAGAATTCGGATTTGTAGCCAGCACCGGTGGAGCCTTGCTCTGATCCGTTGTTCGCATTCCGCCGGAAGGCTTGCAGGATGCCTCGCCCCCTTTTACGATGGGTCTTGAAACCAGTCTATACAAGCGAGTGCCATGAACGATTTACCTATTCCATTCAAATCCGCAACCGCACTGGCGGCCATGATTCGAGCAGGCGAAACAAGCTCCGAGGAGCTGCTGAATCTTTATCTGGAGAGGACAGAGGCCCACAACGGCGATTTGAATGCCATTGTCGTATTTGACCTTGAACGAGCCAGAAAAGACGCTCGGCACGCCGATGCCATGCAGGCTCAGGGGCGGTATCTGGGACCTCTGCACGGAGTACCCATGACGGTCAAGGAATCCTTCAATGTAGAGGGGTTGCCTACGACCTTCGGGTTTACCGAATTCAAGGACAGTTGCGCTGACGAGGACGCTGTGGCGATAAGCCGATTGCGGGCTGCTGGCGCGGTTATCTTCGGCAAGACGAATGTTCCCCTGGCTCTGGGCGATTTCCAAAGCTACAACGACATTTATGGCACCACCAACAATCCGTGGAATCTCAGCCGAGTGCCCGGTGGTTCTTCAGGTGGCTCGGCGGCTGCCCTGGCCGCCGGCCTGACTGGGTTTGAGGTGGGTTCCGACATAGGCGGTTCCATTCGTAACCCCTCTCATTTTTGCGGTGTCTTTGGTCACAAGCCGACCTTTGGCCTGTTGCCTACTCGAGGCCACACGCCGACCAGGACGCTGGACGCCAACGACCTCAGTGTTATAGGTCCTATGGCTCGCAGTGCTCGCGATCTTCGGCTGGGTGTTGAACTGCTGGCGGGACCGGATGAGATTGCCAGCCGAGGGCTCAAACTGGCTCTTCCTGATCTTGGCAAGCAATCGCTTTCGGAGCTCAAGGTTGCGGTCTGGAGTGACGACAGTCGAACACCGGTGGCTGCCGAAGTGAAGGCGCGAGTCGAACTTGTTGCTGAAAAAATTCGTTCGGCTGGCGGCGAGGTTAGCTTTGATGCGCGTCCTGATTTCGATGTCGATGAGATGTCGGATGCCTATCAGACAATGCTGCATGCGACTCTGGCCAGCCGTTTTAATGACGATGTCTATGCCAATTTTCAGAATCAGGCAAAGCAGTTGGACTCTCAGGATGACAGCGACCGTGCTCGAGTTTTACGCCGGCAGATTTCCAGCGTCAGGGAATACAACCTCGCCAGCGAAGTTCGGGCAAAGTGCCGCTGGGCCTGGCACAGCTTCTTTGAGGAATACGACGCCATCCTGACACCCATCATGTCGACGCCTGGATTTCCCCATGATCACAGCCCGATGGGCGGCCGAAAAATCATTATCGACAATGAGGAGCATCCTTATTCGGGGCAGGTTTTCTGGGCTGGCATGGGCATCATAGCCTGCCTGCCGGGGACTGTTATTCCCACCGGACCGAGCAGAGAGGGGCTGCCCATCGGTGTTCAGATCATGGGCAGGGAATACGGCGACCTGCAAACCATCGCCATCGCTGAACTTCTGGAGAATGCCGGCTTCGCCTTTGAGCCGCCGGCTGCCTACGTCAGTTGATTAGCTACTCGCAACAGCGTCCTTGATATAAGGAGCCTGTTCGGGAAGAAAAAACTGCGTTTACCTCAGCGGATTCCTTCTTTTCCTGCCCTCTTTCCCAACTTCGATGAGGAGAGAGGAAGCGGGGAAGATGAGGAGGCAGTCTGAGCCCGGCTGTATTATGATGCTGAATATTAGCTTTCCAACAGCCGAGTAAAAGTATGGCCGATCTGATTTCAATGTCGACAGACATTATTGACCGAGGCATTGACCATGGCCCGATCAATCGCATCAATCATTCCTTGTCTGAACTCTCTGATCATATTGCGATTGTCGAGGCCTTTTCTCACTCGGTGGTATTTGATACCGATGAAGGCCTGGTGGTATTTGATACTTCGGGAGCTCATAGCGGCCAGGCGGTGGTAAAGGCTATCAGGGGCTGGTCTGACAAACCCTTCAAGGCACTGGTGTACACGCATGGTCATGTCGATCATGTGGGTGGCAGTGGTGCCTTCATTGAGGAGGGCAGCAGTCGAGGGCATGCGCAGCCGAAAGTGCTTGGGCATGTCGGCGTGGCCAGGCGGTTTGATCGTTACCGCCTGACCGACGGCTACAACAACATTATCAACGCCCGTCAGTTCAAGGGCTTTGGCGGGCGAGGCTACGGCATCGGTGGAGAAAAAAAGTTTCTGCCGGAGGATGTCGCCGAGCCGACACTGACTTATCGTGATGATCTGACCTTTCTTTCCGGTGAGTGTGAATTTCATTTACAGCATGCGCAAGGGGAAACCGACGACCATACCTGGACCTGGATTCCCGAGCACAAGGCCATTTGTGCCGGCGACCTGTTTATATGGAACTTTCCCAACGCCGGTAACCCGCAAAAGGTGCAACGCTATCCGCTTGAATGGGCCAAGGCTCTGCGGGCCATGGCGGCCAAAAAGGCTGAACTGTTCATTCCTGCGCATGGTTTGCCCATCGCCGGCCAGCAACGAATCGAAAGGCTGCTCTGTGAAGTCGCCGGAGTACTGGAGAGCCTGGTCACACAAGTGCTGAATATGATGAATCAGGGGGCGACTCTCAATTCGATCATACATACGGTCAAGGTGCCACAGGATGTGCTCGAAAGACCCTGGATGAAGCCCTTATACGACGAGCCGGAGTTTCTGATCAACAATGTATGGCGGCAGTTCGGCGGCTGGTATGACGGCAATCCGGCTCACCTCAAGCCGGCTGAAGAACAGGCACTGGGCCTTGAACTGACTCAACTTGCTGGCGGTCTGGGGAACTTGACTCAAAGGGCACTGGACCTGTCTGAGTCCGGTGATTCGCGACTGGCCTGTCACCTGATTGAATTTGCTCTGGCGGCCGACCCGAAGAACAGGGAAACGCACAGAGTGCGTGCAGAAATCTATCAGCACCGCCGAAACCGGGAGACTTCGCTGATGGCCAAGGGCATCTTTGGTTCAGCCGCCAATGTCTCCAGAGAATACGCCGAAGAGGACGCCTGAGAGCCGCCGGTTGACCTCGGCACTCTTTTTCCTGAACGACTGGATTTTGCTGGCCTTGAAAAATTCCAGACAAGGCTCATTTCGCTGCCCGTCAGAGTCAGTTCAGCCTAAAGAGGACATTTGAAAGGCTTGAGGCTGAAGGGCGTCCCAGATTCGCCGAGTCTGGAGCGAAAGCGGCAGAAGGAAGAGGCCAGACGGTCGGACTTGTAGGCTGTTGAATATGCGTGGTCCTGACTGGCCTGTCACCTGATTGAATTTGCCCTGGCGGCCGACCCGAAGAACAGGGAAACGCACCGAGTGCGTGCAGAAATCTATCGGCACCGCCGAAACCGGCAAGACTTGGCTGATGGCCAAGGGCATCTTTGGTTCAGCCGCCAATGTCTCCAGAGAATACGCCGAAGGAGACGCCTGAGAGTCGCACCTTAACCGGGCTCGTCTTCTGAACCCGGACGGTGCCTCAGATAATCGACAAAAGCCTGATAGGCCTTGTAGGTTCCAGACAGAACAGACTCAACCTGCCTGGCAATGGGCAGGTCCACTGAGTATTTTTCGCCCAGAGTCAGCATGATTCGAGTGGTGGTGACTCCTTCTACCACCATGCGCATGTCACCCATCACATCATCAAGGGGACGGCCTTTGCCCAGCTGTTCGCCGACATAGTGGTTGCGGCTCTTGTTGCTGGTGCAGGTCGTGATCAGGTCGCCAAGCCCGGCCAGTCCTGAAAAGCTGCTTGCTTCGCCGCCCATCGCCATGCCAAGCCGAGTGATTTCAGCCAGCCCTCGAGTGATGAAAGCCGCTCGAGTGTTGTCACCTGCACCTATACCATCGGCCATTCCACAGGCCAGGGCGATCACGTTCTTGAAGGCACCGGAAAGCTCGCAACCAACCACATCCGTATTGGTGTAAACACGAAATCTTTTGGTTCGAAAAACCTCTGCAAGCGGCTCGCTCAAGTCATTGTCATCGATTGCCAGAACCGCCGCCGCCGCCATACCCGAGATGATTTCGGAGGCAAGGTTCGGGCCGGTCAGTATGCCGGTCGGATGACCGGGCAGAACCTGATCAATCACCTGAGTCATTCGAAGCCCGCTTTCTTTTTCCAGCCCTTTGGTCAGGCTGATGACAGGTGTGTTCGGAAAAAAATCCGTGGCTGCCTGCAGAACCCTTCTGACGCCCTGACTGGGAACTGCGACAACTACAAGGCTGGCATTTTTCAGGGCCTCTTCCATGCTGCTGTAAGCTCGAAGATTCCTGGCGGCCAGTACAGCACCGGGCAGATACCGTTCGTTGGTTCTCGAAGCATTGATTTCACGGGCTATCTCAGAGTTTCTGGCCCACAGGGAAACTGGAGTATTTCTGGCCACCAGGCTGGCGACAGTGGTTCCCCAGGAGCCAGCTCCCAGCACACATACTCGGAAAGTCATTCGCACCGATTGCGGTCCAGAGTGCAGGCAACCATAGCGCGCACTCTATTGTCTGGAGGTTCTGGGTATCTCAAGGTCAACGGGTTCAAGGCTTCTGCAGGGATTGATGTCAATGCCGCCGCGTCTTTGAAAACAGGCATA
>RKSB01000174.1 GCA_007571095.1 K189A clade bacterium
TCGCTGCCTGGAAGGATGTAAGGCTCAGTCGAGGGCGGCGGGCCTGAGTATGGCCAATGCCCTTTCGTGCAGGTCGGCATTGGCCGATGCCAGTACCTGACCGCCCATGGCAGCGTTTTTGCCCGACCAGGTGGTCAGGATGCCACCGGCACCTTCGACCAGAGGTATAAGCCCCTGAATGTCGTAGGGCTTGAGTGAATTTTCCACACAGATATCGACCAGCCCCATGGCCAGCAGAGCATAGTGGTAGCAGTCTCCGCCATAGCGCGACATTCTGGATGAAGCCGCCAGCGACCGAAAGGCCTGCAAGCCTGCTTCGCTGGTAAACATGTCGGGGTGAGTACAGCACAGGGTTGCCTGAGAAATCTCGCTCACTTGACGGCTGTTCAGCCGAGTCGATTGATTGTCCCTGATCAGATGACTGGTTCGAGTGTCGCCGATAAAAAGCTCGTCCAGAACCGGCTGGTACATGCATCCCAGAACGGCTCTCTGGCCATTGAACAGGGCGATCAATGTACCCCAGTGCCACATGCCTGAAACAAAGGCTCGAGTGCCGTCAATGGGGTCGATCACCCAGGTCAGCCCCGAACTGCCGACATCGAAGCCGTACTCCTCGCCATAGATGCCATGACTCGGATAGTGTTGCCTGACCAGTCGGCGAATCGAAGCCTCAGACTCACGGTCAGCCTGAGTAACCGGATCATATTTGGAGTCAGACTTGTTTTCCGTCAACAGGGTGCTTCTGAACAGGGGTCGAATAACCTCACCGGCAGAATAGGCCAACCGCTTCAAAAAATCCCTGAGTTCCAGTATCTGCTGATCGTTTAGTTCAACAGGGTCGGTGAACGGGAGTGGCTGCATTCGTCTTAAACCAGGCAATCAGACAATCGGCGAGTCGGATTTGCCATTGCCCGCATCAAGTTCTTCGACCGCTTTTTCCTGATCAATCAGCGGCTGTAGAGTGACCAGACTTTCTCCTTCGAGCAAATTCATCAGCTTGACTCCCTGAGTGCGTCTGCCTTGCAGGGAAACCTCTGCAACCGAAGTTCTCAGCATTTGCCCACGATCAGACACCAGTACCATCTGATCGCTCTCCTCCAGTTGGACTGCCGCTACCACCGCCCCATTGCGTTCGTTGGTTCGCATGACGATCATGCCTTTGCCGTTCCTGTGCTTGACTCCGAGAGAGTCCGGCGATAGTCGCTTGCCGTAGCCGTTTTCGCTGGCAAGCAGTATCTGCTGCTCGGGATTGACCACGATCATGCCGACCACGCGTTCACCCTCGCCCAGCCGCATACCCCGAACTCCGGCGGCTGTACGACCCATTTCCCTGACCTCGGACTCATGAAAGCGAACGGCCTTGCCGGCACTTGAGATCAGCAGAATATCCCGAGTGCCGTCGGTTATGGCCACGTCAATCAGGGTATTGCCCTCTTCCAGCCTGAGTGCGATCAGGCCCGAGCCTCTCTGTCGGGCAAACTTTGCCAGAGAGGTTTTCTTGACTCTGCCGGAGGCAGTGGCCATAAAGATAAAGCGGTCTTCCTCGGGCTCGTCCGCCATCGGCAGAAAGGTGGTAATTTCCTCGCCCTCTTCGAGCTGCAGGAAATTCACCAGCGGGCGACCACGAGCCTGACGACTCTGAACGGGAATACGATAAACCTTGAGCCAGTGGACTTTGCCTATGTTGGAAAACCAGAGAGTGGTGTCGTGAGTATTGGCGACCAGCATTTGAACGATAAAATCGTCATCCTGTATCACCGCAACCGAACGCCCCCTGCCGCCTCGACCAATGGCATCGTAATCGTCTATCGGCATCGCCTTGGCATACCCTTTTCGGGAGACTGTAACCAGCCGGTCTTCGGGATCGATCAGATCCTCGTGAGTGATGTCCCTCTGGCTTTCGATGATCGAGGTCAGGCGAGGAGAGGCGTAACTCTCGGCAACCGCCGAGAGCTCTTCTCGAATCACTTGAGTCATCTTTTTTGCGTCTGACAGGATGGCCTGATAGGTGGCAATGGCTTCGGTTACCTCATCGTACTCGGCCATCACCTTGTCCTGCTCAAGTCCGGTCAGACGTTGCAGCCGCAGTTCCAGAATGGACTGGGCCTGTCGTTCTGAAAGATAGTAAAGACCTTCCCGATAGCCGTACTGAGCGGGTAGATCGTCCGGCCGACAAAGGTTCTGGCCTATTCTCTCCAGCAGTTGTTCTATGCCGTCAGACTGCCAGCCAACTTCCATCAGGGCAGCACGGGCGATCGCCGTATCCTGAGATTGCTTGATCAGTTCGACCACTCGGTCGATATTGGATAAGGCGACCAACTGGCCTTCCAGCAGATGTCCGCGAGCCTTGGCACTGGCCAGCAAATACTGAGTCCGGCGAATGACCACTCTCTTGCGGTGGCTCAAAAAACATTCCAGCATCGCCTTCAGGTTGAGTTGCCGAGGGCGATCCTCAACCAGAGCCACCATATTGATACCGTAGGACTTTTCCAGCTGAGTCTGGGTGTAGAGGTTGTTCAGCACAATTTCGGCTGACTCATTGCGCTTGATTTCTATGACCACTCGCAGGCCATCCTTGTTGGACTCGTCTCGAATTTCAGCAATGCCGGTGATTTTCTTCTCCTTGACCAGCCCGGCGATCTTGCCGATCATCGCCGCCTTGTTGACCTGATAGGGGATCTCGCTCACAACAATGGTCTCTCGGCCACTGTCATCGGTTTCGATGTCGGCTTTCGACCGAATCCGAATGCTGCCTCGACCTGTCGAATAGGCCTGCAGAATGCCCGCCCGGCCGTTGATGATCGCACCGGTCGGAAAATCGGGGCCCTGAATATGCTCCATCAACTCATTCACTTGAGCCTTCGGGTTGTCCAGCAGCACGAGGCAGGCGGCAATGACCTCGCTCGGGTTGTGTGGCGGTATGTTGGTCGCCATACCCACGGCGATGCCCGCCGATCCGTTGATCAGCAGGTTGGGAGCACGCGCAGGCAAAACCTTCGGTATCTGAAGCGTGTCGTCGTAGTTGGGGGTAAACTCCACTGCGTCCTTGTCGAGGTCTTCCAGCAGAGTGCTGGCAAAGCGCGTCATCCTGACCTCGGTGTAACGTTGGGCGGCCGGTGCATCGCCATCAACCGAACCGAAATTACCCTGGCCGTCCACCAGGGTCAGGCGCATCGAGAAATCCTGTGCCATTCGAACAATGGTGTCGTAGGCGGCAGTATCGCCGTGCGGATGGTATTTGCCGATGACCTCGCCAACCACCCGAGCGGACTTCACATAAGGCCGATTGTGAAAATTGCGAAGCTCGTTCATCGCAAAAAGAACTCGCCTGTGTACCGGCTTGAGTCCGTCTCGAACATCCGGCAGAGCGCGACCGACGATGACGCTCATGGCGTAATCCAGATAGGACTGATTAAGTTCGTCTACAAAGCTGACGGGGCTGATTGAATCGGCTGGCGGCATCAAACAAGGGGTAGATGGAGTCTTTTCGGTTCGGTCGGCCGAACCTCGTTGATTATTGTAACATAAGGATGCCTTTTACCGGCATGAGGGCGGCCGGTTTTTCCTGAAAGAAACTATCGTTATCAGCCTCTTTTGAAGCCTTTATTCAAGCTGTATTGAAAAAAAATGAAAGACTCGAACCGAAACAACGTAGACGCCGAAGAAATCGCCCGCTTTGAGGCATCCTCGGCATTCTGGTGGGATCGGCAGGGGCCTCTGCGAACATTGCATACCATCAATCCTCTGCGTTTTGACTGGATTCACGGCCATAGTCCGGTGACCGGCAAGCGAGTGCTTGATGTCGGCTGCGGTGGCGGAATTCTGGCCGAAACCCTGTGCGAAAACGGCGCGCTGGTAACAGGGATTGATGCCAGTGATGCCGCTGTCGAAACGGCGAAGGCGCACAGCCGGCAAGAGAACCTGAACATTGACTATCTGTGCACCACTGCCGAGGAGATGGCTGAACAGCAGGCGGAAAGTTTTGAACTGGTCACCTGCCTGGAGATGCTGGAGCATGTTCCCGATCCACAAGCCACGGTGCAAGCCATTGCCCGGCTGACTCGGCCGGGTGGCGACATAGTCTTCAGCACCATCAACCGCAACCTGTTTTCATGGTTGACCGTCATTGTTGGCGGAGAACACATTCTGGGGCTGCTGCCCAAGGGTACTCACTCGTACGACAAGCTGATCAAACCCTCAGAACTGGCTGGTTTCTGCCGGAATTGCGGGCTGGAAGTCCGTCATATTCAGGGCATGGTGTACAACCCGCTGACTCACTCGGCCTCGCTTGCTTCAAGCGTGGATGCCAACTATCTGCTGCACTGTACTCGGCCGCTTGACTGAGCCAAAACTGGCAATGAACTACCATCCGCCAGCCGACTTGCTGGCCGGACGCGTGATCCTGATTACCGGTGCCGGCCGGGGTATCGGCCGAGCCTGTGCTCTGGCGTGCGCTCAACACGGTGCCTGCGTCATCCTGTGCGGGCGCACTCTGAGCCATCTCGAGGCTGTCTATGATGAAATCGGGGAACTCAAGCGAGCAGTCGAGCCTCTGTTGCTGCCGCTTGACCTGAGCGGGCTGAAGAGTGACGCCTGTGAGGCTGTCTCGAAGGCCATTCGGAAACGTTTCTCGATGCTTTCCGGGCTGGTTCACAATGCTGCGATACTCGGCCCTCGAACACCGATTGCTCACTATCCGGAAGATGACTTTTCGGCCGTCATGCAGGTCAATGTACAGGCTGCCTTTGTACTGACCAAGGCTCTGTTGCCGCTGCTGGGTGCAGCCGCCGATGCCTCGGTTATCTTTACCTCTTCGGGTGTCGGCCGAAAAGGCAGGGCTTACTGGGGGGCTTATTCAGTCAGCAAGTTTGCAACCGAAGCCCTGATGGAGATCTGTGCCGACGAGTGGGAAAACCTCGGCTCTATCCGTTGCAACAGCCTTGATCCCGGAAAAACCAGAACGGCCATGCGTGCACTCGCCTACCCGGCGGAGGATCCGGCGACACTGGTTCGAGCCGAGGAATTAATGCCGCTCTACCTCTACTTGCTGGGGCCGGATTCTCGGCGAGTCAACGGACAGAAATTTTGTGCCTCGAACTGGCAGTATTCATCCGTGGCGGCGAGTGATTGATAAAGCCTTGAGTGAGGGCTGGCCGGACGACAGACTCGGGTACGGGCATCGGTCGATAGGGTCTCCAACAAAAGTCCCTGTCGGACTTGTGAGTCGAAGGCGTGATCGGGAGTGCAAGCACCGGCCAAAAAGCCTCAAGCAAAAGCCGAACGGACGAATTCAGGGTAGGCCTGGGTAGGGTATCAGTAGCCTGCTGGTGGCCAGTTCGGCAGCCAGCCGGCTGTTGGAAAAGCGAAAGCCGACAGGCGAAAGCGACACCAGGCGATACAGGGCAGCCACTTCACAGGGCTTCAGCCTCATCAGCCGGCCGGACGACAGACGTGCAGGTACCACCACCGGACCGAAGCGAACCCTCTTGAGCCGACTCACTCGAATATTCTGCGAGGCCCAGAGCCTTCGAACCTCGTTTTTGCGTCCCGACATCAGGGTAACGTGATACCAGGTATTGACTCCTCGACCTCCGGCAAAGCGAATATCGGAAAAGCGAGCGGGCCCGTCTTCCAGTTCCACGCCTTTTCTCAGTCGATCCAGCATTTCGGGAGTAACCTTGCCGGTTACCCTGACTGAGTATTCCCTATCAATTCCGCTCGACGGATGCATCAGCCTGTTGGCGAGAAAGCCGTCATTGGTAAACAGCAGCAGGCCACTGCTGTTGAGATCCAGCCGACCGACCGAAATCCATCGGCCATGAGTCAGGGCAGGCAGGCGATCAAACACTAGAGAAAGGCTTGACCGATCACTGCGAGCACAAAGCTCGCCTGCCGGCTTGTTGTAGGCCAATACGCGCGAGACCTGCGGACTGTCGGACAGGGTCAGCACTTTGCCGTCAAGCTTGATGCAATCTCGCGCAGTCACTCTGGCCCAGGGTCTCACCGGCTGGTCATTGACGGTCAACCTGCCTTGATCCAGCCATTGGTCGGCCTTTCGGCGCGAAGCCAGACCCGAAGCAGTGAGCAGTTCGCGCAGTTTTCTTTGAGGAAGTTTTCGGCTTTTGCGACCGGCTTCTTTGAAAGCGGTTTTGCTTGTCATGCAGTCTGCTTTTTCGGCGGCTCAGTAATAGGACATGCCCATCGCATCTCGCACTTCAATCAGGGTTCTGTTGGCGGCTTCTCTGGCCTTCTCAATGCCCTTGCCGACCACCTCTCCGATATAGTCGCGATTGTTTTCCAGCCGCAGGGCCTCTTCCCGAACAGGCCGGATTTCCGACTGCACGGCATCAATAACCGGCTTCTTGCAGTCGAGGCAACCAATACGCGCCTGCGTACAGCCCTCGGTCATCCATCTTTGAGTGGCTTCATCCGAATAGATGCGGTGCAGGTCAGCCACCGGACACTTGTCGGGATTGCCCGGGTCCTTCAGCCTTATTCGAGCCGGATCGGTTTTCATCGTCCGTATCTTGGTTGCAATTTCGTCATTGTCATCCCGAAGCGTGATGGTGTTGCCGTAGGATTTGGACATCTTTTCACCATCCAGACCCGGCACCTTGGGCGTGTCGGTCAGCAGGGCTTCCGGCTCGGGCAGTATCATGCGTCCGCCACCGGTGAGGTAGCCTGACAGCCTGTCCCTGTCGGCGATAGACAGAGAGGGATGTTCGGCCAAAAGCGCACGACCTTTCTCCAGTGCTCCGGCGTCGCCTTTCTCCTGATAGGCAACCACAAAGCTACGGTACAAGGCACCCAGCTTTCTGCCCAGCTGCCGAATGGCCCCTTCCGCTGCCTGCTGAAAATTTTCTTCCTTGCCATAGAGAAAGTTGAAGTGCCGAGCTATTTCTCTGGTTATCTCAATATGAGCGACCTGATCGGCACCGACCGGTACTCGACCCGCCTGATACAGAAGAATGTCGGCACTCTGCAACACCGGATAGCCAAGAAAACCGAAGTTGGGCGGGTTGCCCTCTCCCTGTCTGGCGACATAATCTTTGTAGCTGGGAACTCTTTCAAGCCAGCCGAGAGGGGTAATCATGCCCAGAAGAAGGTTTAATTCGGCGTGTTCGGGGACTTTCGACTGGACAAAGATATTGGCGACAGTCGGGTTGATGCCGGAAGCCAGCCAGTCAACAACCGTATCAAAGATATTGCTCTCCACCGACCAGGGATGCCGGTACATGGTCGTCAGGGCGTGCCAGTCGGCGACAAAAAACCAGCATTCATACTCGTTTTGCAGCTCGATCCAGTTTCTCAGTACGCCATAGTAATGCCCGAGATGCAAACGACCGGTTGGCCGCATGCCTGACAATACTCGACTCCTGCTGTCCTGACTGATCACACTCGAGTCCTCTGAAAACTGTTCGACCCCTATTATAAGAACTCCTTAATGGCGCGAATGGCTCTTCGGCGATGCTCAAGGCACCGGCTTGCGCTATCATGGCAAGACTCTTGACAAGCGGTATGCAGCCTGTGATCGATTTCCTGCCTGTGGTGCTGTTTGGCATCGCCTACTATCTCTACGGTATCCATACTGCCACCGCTACCCTGATGGTGGCCATGACGGTGATGATCGCCCTGCAAATGATGCTCGGCAGGAAGATTCAGCCGATGATCTGGACAAGTTACTTTCTGGTACTTGTTTTTGGCGGCCTGACGCTGGCACTACAGAATGTACTCTTTATTCAGTGGAAGCCCACCATTCTGCACTGGGCCATGGCACTGGTGCTGCTTGGCGGAACCCTGATCGGCAAACGCAATCTGCTGGCTCGACTCTTCTCCGGCCTTGATTTTTATCTGCCGAGTGCGGTCTGGCGAAATCTGAGTCTCTGGTGGGCTTTTGGAATGTTCCTCAAGGGCGCGCTGAACCTGTATTTCGCCTTCTGGCAGAGCGAGGCGGTGTGGGTCAGCTTCAAGCTCTTTGGTCAAACGGCACTGACTATAGTCTTCATTGTTGCCACTCTGGTCTATCTTCGACCCTTTCTGATGACCAACGAAGAGGGCGACTCCCCTGCTCGAAACGACTCTGAATGACGGTACTTTCGGTCAACCTGAACAAGGTCGCCTGGTTGCGTAACGCTCGGGGCAAGAATGCAAGACCCAGCCTGACCGCAGCGGTGGATACCGTTCTTGAGGCCGGAGCCAGCGGCATCACGTTACATCCTCGGCCGGATTTGCGCCACATCACGCCCGATGATGTTTACCGAGTCTCAGAACATCTTGGAGGCTCTGCCGAACTCAATCTGGAGGGCAACCCCTTGATCGGTGCCACTCAGGATTACCCCGGGTTTCTGCATCTGGTGGAGCAAACGCGCCCCGCCCAGTGCACTTTGGTACCTGACTCTCAGGACCAGTTGACCTCCGACTCCGGCTTTCCTGTCGATGAGATTCTCGGCCGATTGACCGATATACTGGCCCAACTCAAAGAGTGGGGAATCCGCTCAAGCGTCTTTGTCGATCCCGAGCCAACGCAGATAGAAGCAGTGTCGCAGGCTGGCGGCGACAGGATAGAACTTTACACCGGCTCCTACGCTCGGCAGTTTCAGTTGAATTCAAACAATTCGCCGACCGAGGGCTGCATGGCCGCTCACCGGCGATTTGCCGAAGCGGCGGTGCTGGCACTGAACGCAGGGCTTGGAGTCAACGCCGGACACG
>RKSB01000057.1 GCA_007571095.1 K189A clade bacterium
CATCTACTGGCTGGTGCACATACTTCGCCCCTGGCTGAACCTGCAGGAGTCAGACGAGACC
Organism: K189A clade bacterium; assembly: GCA_007571095.1. GTDB lineage: Bacteria > Pseudomonadota > Gammaproteobacteria > Pseudomonadales > Azotimanducaceae > RKSB01. The sequence goes on from RKSB01000057.1 coordinate 62, forward strand.
GGCACTTGAGTCGAGCGGACAATCGGAGAGACAGGATTTGAACCTGCGCCCCCCACGTCCCGAACGTGGTGCTCTACCAGGCTGAGCTACTCTCCGATGATGAGGTCGAAGGGGCAGAATGCCTGCCTTCAAATGCTACGCATCAAGGCAAAATCAGACAATTCGGCCAACTTGCTTCGAGAATCGTTGCTGACAAGCTCGTTCAAACAGTCCCGAGCCTTCTCGCGCTCTCTCTTTATCATGTTTCGAGTGTATTCCAGGCCACCAGAATCCCGAACCGCCTTCACCGCATGAGCCAATTCTTCCTCATCCTGTGTGTTGACCGCCTCGGCCAACCGGCTGCGGTCAATTTTATTCTGGGAAAGCGCGTAGATGAGGGGCAGCGTAACCTTGCCTTCGGCCAGATCATTGCCTGTGGTCTTGCCGAGTTGGCCAGGCAGTCCGGTGTAGTCAAGCAGATCGTCCACCAATTGATAGCCCAGGCCAAAGTGCATACCGAATTTTTTAAGTGAAGTTTCGATGTCGATACTTGCTTCGGCGACCACGGCCGCTGCCTGGGCGGCCGCCTGAAACAATACGCCGGTTTTTTTTCGAATGATATCCAGGTACTGTGGTTCGCCGGCGGCCCAGTTGTTTTTCGAATCGAACTGCATGATCTCGCCTTCGATCAGGCAAGTGGTTGCCTTTGAAATGATGTTCAGGACTTCAGGCTGCTCCAGCTTCACCAGCAAGCGAAGGGTTTTGGTGTGGAAATAGTCGCCCATCAGAACACTGGTGATGTTACCCCAACGCCGATTGACCGACGCTCGCCCTCGGCGAACAGTGGCGTCGTCAAGCACATCGTCGTGCAGCAGGCTGGCGGTGTGCAAAGACTCGACAGCCGCCGCCAGACTCAGGTGTTGGCGAGTCAGCTCGCCGAAATAGCGGGCGATCAGCAATACCAGCATGGGTCGAATGCGTTTGCCGCCTGAGTCCAGAATATACTTTGATACCGAGCCAATCAGGGGAAATGCATTGGCATCTTCATGGAGGAGGGTTTCAACCTTTTGCAGGCTGTCCAGAAGACTGTCCTGAAGGCATTCCAGCCCGGCATCACGCCCCAAAGAACTTGTATTCGCTGGACTCATACTCCAGGCTCCACTGCGGGATCTCGTTAGAAGAAACTCTTGAGACATCCTTGCGGTCAGGCGGAGTCTCTGCCCGATTCGAATTGTAGCATAAAGACTTTCGACTGAAGGTTTAAGTCTGCTTTATTCGAAAGAGGATATGCAGCTTTGCAACAACCGATCGACTCACACAAGCCCCTGGGTCTGCCAGAGATACGGCTTGCGAAACCGGCGTTTTTTCGTCTACACTGAAGAGCTTAATTCGGGCATTGTCTTTTCGGGGAAGTTTTTTCAGTGTTTGCGGTCATAGCCAGTGGTGGAAAGCAGCATAAGGTAGTTGCGGGCGAGGTGTTGAGGCTTGAAAAGCTGGACTCGAAAGTCGGTGAGACTGTTGAGTTCGACAGAGTGCTGATGGTGGGCACTGGCTCAGCTGTTCAGGTCGGTCGCCCCTATGTTGAAGGCAGCAGAGTGGAGGCTGAGGTTTTGGCACACGGTCTTTCGGACAAGATCCATGTGGTGAAGTTTCGCCGACGCAAGGGCTATCGAAGAAAACAGGGGCACCGTCAGCATTACACCGAAGTAAAGATAAAGGATATTCTGGGAGTTTAGCGTGGCACATAAAAAAGCTGGCGGAAGCACAAGAAACGGAAGAGATTCCGAGTCCAAACGCTTGGGTGTCAAGCGGTTCGGCGGAGAGTTTGTTCGGGCTGGTACGATTATCCTTCGGCAACGGGGTACAAGAGTCAATCCGGGCGACAATGTCGGCTGTGGTCGCGATCACACCCTGTTTGCTACTGCCGATGGCCATGTTCGGTTTGCAATAAAGGGGCCGAGAAGGCGCAGGTACGTTTCAGTCGCCGAAGCCTGAACCTTTCGACGAGTCGAAGGCTCGTCTGACCAATGAGGTTTGTCGACGAGGCGGTTATTCGAGTTGAAGCCGGCCGAGGTGGCAATGGTTGTCTGTCTTTCAGGCGGAGTGCCAACCTGCCCAAAGGAGGCCCGGATGGCGGTGACGGCGGTGACGGCGGTGATGTCTGCCTGGTCGCGAGTTCGGCTCTGCATACCCTGATCGATTTTCGTTACCAGACTCACTATCGGGCAGTCTCAGGCAGCGACGGCGGCCGCCAGCAGAAAACAGGCAAGAGTGGTCAATCGTTGCTCATTCCGGTTCCTGTGGGTACTCGGGTTACGGTTCATTCCTCGGGTCTTTTACTGGGTGATTTGCTGACAGATGGCGAGCGCCTGCGAGTGGCTCGCGGGGGTCGCAGGGGTTTGGGTAACCTGCGCTTCAAGACTTCGGTGAATCGAGTACCGAGACGTACTACTCAGGGTCAGGCGGGCGAGGTCATCCTGCTGGCACTTGAGTTGATGTTGATGGCTGATGTGGGCCTGGTAGGGCAGCCTAATGCCGGTAAGTCGTCTTTGATCAGGAAGGTTTCGTCGGCACGACCGAAAATCGCCGATTATCCGTTTACCACTCGGCGGCCTTATCTGGGCGTGGTTCGCCTGAACAAGGGTGAGAGTTTTGTGATGGCAGACATTCCGGGAATTATCAAGGATGCCGCTCAGGGAAAGGGCCTGGGGTTTCAATTTTTGAAGCATGCCAGCCGAGCGGGGCTGTTGCTCCATCTGGTCAGTCTGGGTGCTGAGGATGGTCTGCCTCTGGCGCAGTCTGCAACAATTGTCAGGAAGGAGATGTTTGCCTACAGTGCTGAATTTTCAGCCAAGGAACACTGGCTGGTATTTACCAAGGCCGATCTGTTGCCGCTCGAGGAAGCAAAAAAAAGAGTCAAGGAGGCGATCAGACTACTGGATTGGGGCGGTCGCTACTACATCATCTCAACGATAAACGGAACGGGTATCGAATCCCTGTTGAATGATCTGCATTTGTATCTGAACCAGGCCAACAGCCTTGAGATAGAGGTTTGCAGTGGCGAGCCGGTCTAGCAGCAAGGTTGCCGAACTCGTCAAGGCTCGGCGCTGGCTGTTCAAGTTCGGCAGTGCACTGGTGACCGATGACGGCAGGGGTTTGCACAATCAACGCATTCTTTCCTGGTGCCGAGTCATCGCCGCTCACCAGAAAGCCCGCCAACTGGAAGTTGCCTTCGTTTCTTCGGGTGCCGTTGCCGAGGGAATCGCTCGTTTGGGGCTTAAAAAGAGACCTCGACTGCTGCGCAAGCTGCAGGCGGTTGCCGCCATCGGCCAAGCGGGCGTTATGAAGGCCTATGAGACCGCGCTTAAAAGCGAAGGGCTGGTGGCGGCCTCGCTGTTGTTGACTCGACAGGACTTGTCTGACCGCCAGTCTTATCTCAATGCTCGGGCTACCCTGACTACTCTGATCGGCATGAAGGTTATTCCGGTCATCAATGAGAATGACACGGTGGCGACCGAAGAGATACGTTTTGGCGACAATGATTTTCTGGCCGCTCTGGTGGCCAATCTCATCGAGGCCGATGTGCTGGTACTGGTGACAGATCAGAAGGGTTTTTACAAGAAAGACCCTCGTGTTGAACCGAATGCTGAATTCATTGATCGAGCCGAGGCCCTGGATGCCAGCCTGGATCAGTACGCCGGTTCAGGCGGAGCCATTGGTCGTGGCGGCATGAAAAGCAAGCTTCAGGCGGCTCGCCAGGCTGCTCTGGGTGGTGCCATCACCGTTATCTGCGATGGCCGTAGCCCGGCCGCCCTGGAACAGCTGCTGGCCGGAAATTGTTCAGGCACCCTGATCTATCCGAATGACACCAAACTTGCGGCTCGCAAACGATGGCTGTCGTTTCAGTCGGATGCTTCGGGTTGCCTGCTACTCGATGACGGTGCAGTGAGAGTGTTGCAGGCAGCCGGCTCCAGCCTGTTGCCGGTGGGTGTTGTGGCAGTTGAGGGCGAGTTCAGCAGGGGTGCTCTCGTCAGTTGCAGGAGTGCTACCGGAGTTGAGGTAGCGAAAGGGCTTTCCAACTATTCATCGGACGAGGCCAGGCTGATTGCGGGTTGTCGAAGCGACATGCTGGAAAAGAAGCTCGGCTACGCCGGTGATCGCGAAATCATCCATCGTGACAATCTCGTCATCACTCGTTCGGGAACCGGCCAGTTCACCGGTTCTTGAGGAGTCAGTCGTTGGCGCGTTTCTTGACGGCGGCCGCCAGTCGTTTTTTGTATCGTGCGGAAGTCGCCTTGTGGTCTATCCCTTTTTTGGCAGCCTTGTCGACTGCCGACGACGCAAGCTTGTACGAGGTCTGCAATTCTTCAGGGTCCGCCTTTGCCTGCACCAGGCGACGAGTGCGCTTGATACGCGTCTGCATGGTCGATTTCAGAACGACATTTTGTCTGCGCTGGCGAGTTCTTCTGACGTGCACGAAGCAACTCGGTTACGCCGGTGATCGCGAAATCATCCATCGTGACAAGCGAGTCATCACTCGTTGAAGAACCGGTCAGTTCACCGGCTCTTGAGGAATCAGTTGTTGGCGGACTTCTTGACAGCGGCCGCCAGTCGTTTTTTGTATCGTGCGGAAGTCGCCTTGTGGACTATCCCTTTTTTGGCAGCCTTGTCGACTGCCGACGACGCAAGCTTGTACGAGGTCTGCAATTCTTCAGGGTCAGCCTTTGCCTGTACCAGGCGACGGGTGCGTTTGATATGCGTCTGCATGGTCGATTTCAGGACGACATTTTGCCTGCGGCGGCGAATCATCTGACGTGCACGTTTGCGGGATTGATTAAGATTAGCCACTTGCAACCCTGAATTGTTTTTGTGGAAATTCGGCGCAACTATGTCAACTTTGACTCCTGAAGTCAAGCCTTCAAAGGGTGCAGAAGCGGCTAATCAAGGCGTCTGGGGCCTGTTTCGTTCCTCGGCTACTGTGGCTGTTGCCACTCTGTGTTCAAGGGTTCTCGGCCTCTTGAGAGATGTGGTGATTGCGACTCAGTTTGGCTTTTCAGCCGGCACTGATGCCTTTTTTATTGCGTTCAAGATTCCCAACTTTTTTCGTCGTATGTTTGCCGAGGGCTCGTTTATTCAGGCCTTTGTTCCGGTACTCAACGACTATCGGGAAAACAGGTCGCTGGCTGAAGTGCAGGCTCTGATCGCTTCGGTGTCGGGTGTACTCGGTGCCTTCCTGTTTGTCTTTGTAGCCATCGGTATGGCGGCCGCCTACTGGGTAGTGCTGGCCATTTCTCCGGGTTTATACGACCGGCCCGAACAATTGTCGATGGCGGTCGATATGCTGAGAATCACTTTTCCCTATCTGCTGTTGATTTCCTTGACGGCTCTGGCATCGGGCGTACTCAACAGTCATCAAAGTTTTGCCCTGCCGGCACTCACTCCGATCTGGCTCAACCTGTCGATGATAGCAGCCGCTCTGGTAGTGGCTCCTGAACTGACTCCACCCGTCTATGCTCTGGCATGGGGAGTGCTGGCAGCCGGCGGAATACAACTTTTGTTTTTGATGCCGTCGCTGAAAACCAGACAGCTGCTTCTGTTACCCAGAGTTCAGGCTCGGCACTCAGGCGTTCGGCGAGTGGTGAGGCTGATGCTGCCTACCATGTTTGGTGCCACCATCACTCAGATTAATTTGCTGATAGATCTTCTGCTGGCTTCTTTTCTGGCTGCCGGCAGTATCTCCTGGCTGTATTATTCGGACCGACTGATTGAATTTCCGGTTGGAGTACTGGGCGTTGGAGTCGCCACGGTGCTGTTGCCTGCCTTGTCTGTCTTGCATGCGTCCAGAAATGACGGAGGATTTCGAAAAACGCTGGAGTGGGCAACTCGGGTTATCCTGTTGTTCGGAGTGCCGGCCAGCGTTGGCCTGATATCCTTGAGTCAGCCGTTGCTTATTACTTTGTTTCGTTATGGCTCAACCACGGCTTTTGATATGCAGATGGCTTCTTTGAGTTTGAACGCTTATTCTCTGGGCCTGGTCGGATTTATGCTGGTGAAGGTGTTTTCGTCCGGGTTCTTTGCCGTTCAGGACAGCAAAACGCCAGTCAAGATTGGCCTGGTGGCGGTGGCTACGAATTTGGTGCTTAACCTGCTTCTGATCGGCCCGCTCGCCCATGCCGGACTCGCACTGGCCTCGGCGGCGGCGGCTCTGTTGAACGCCGGCCTGCTGTTTTGGGTCTTGATGCGTCAGCGAAAGCTGGAGCTGACTGCTGCTCTGGGCTGGTTTGCCGGCCGTACTCTGGTGGCCGCTACAGGCATGGCCATCCTGCTGGCCTGGACATGCCCGAAACCAGGGGTCTGGCTTGAGTTGGGCTTTGCCGAAAGGATCGCTCTGCTGTCGGGTCTATGCCTGTTGGCGTGCTGTGCCTATTTTCTGGTGATGGTCATTTTTGGTTTTCGATTTGCCCAGATACGTAGAGATTGATCTGAACTTCGAGCGGACTTTCATGGATATTATTCGCGAACTCCACAATTGCCGAGAACGTCATCGAGGGTGTGCGGTGACTCTGGGTAACTTTGATGGCGTGCATCGAGGCCACCAGTATCTGCTGGAGCGTCTTGAAGGGCCGGCTTTCGAGCTTGGCCTGCGGAAAACCCTGATTACTTTTGAACCTCAGCCTTTGGAGCATTTCACGCCGCAGGCAGCACCGGCAAGACTGACTCGGTTTCGGGAAAAAATCTGTCTGCTGGCCTCCACCGGTCTGGATCAGGTATTGTGCATGGCCTTCAACAGCCGACTGGCGAGCTTGTCGGCAGAAACCATCGTCAAGCGAGTTCTGGTGGATGCGCTGGCCACTCGATATCTGGTGGTAGGAGACGATTTTCGCTTTGGCAGGAATCGCCTCGGCGACTTTCATTTGCTGGCTGAGTCAGGCAAAAAATACGGGTTTGATGTAGAGCGGATGGAGGCAGTCAAGGTTGGCGGTGATCGTATCAGCAGCACTCGTGTCAGAAGCGCGCTGGCAGCGGGCAAATTTGCCGAAGCGGAGAGTTTGCTGGGGCATCCTTACTCGATCAGGGGACGAGTCGTCCATGGTCGCAAACTGGCTCGTGCTTTCGGTGTCAAAACTGCCAATATTCCTTTGAACCGAAGAGTTTCTCCTGTTCGAGGGGTTTTTCTGGCTGCCGTTGCAGGCATCAAAGGCGGCCCTCATCTCGGCCTGGCCAATCTGGGCTTTCGCCCGACCTTAAAGGATAAGGAGCTTCTGCTTGAGGTGCATTTGCTGGATGAGGCACAGGACCTGTATGGTGTCGAGCTCAGAGTGCGTTTTCTCAAGAAAATTCGGGACGAGCAAAATTTTCGCGATCTGGAAGCTCTTTCGGCACAGATTGGTCGAGACCTGGAGGCCGCCAGAGCCGATTTTCAGGATGAGGGCCTGGCGGCTCTCGCCCGACAGCCTTTTTAGAGGATATGTTGCCTGACAGACAGCCATGCCGACACCGGCTTCGACCGGACAGAAAAGCCTTCTGGGTCTGGCTGGCGCTGGCTCTTCTGCTTCTGTTTTTTGACCAGGGCAGCAAGGCCCTGATTGTCGGGCTACTCGAACCCTGGCAGCAAATTGAAGTTTTGTCTGTATTCAGCCTGGTACTGGTTTACAACACGGGTGCCGCATTTTCTTTGCTCAGTGATGCCGGTGGTTGGCAAAGGTGGTTTTTTGTACTGGTCGGCACAGGAGTCAGCCTGTATTTGCTCAAAGAGCTTTGGACGACTCGACTCAGGCAGGAAAGTGCGGCCTATGCCCTGATTCTCGGAGGTGCCTGGGGCAACCTGTGGGACCGGCTGACTTCGGGCAGAGTGGTTGATTTTCTTCTGCTGCATTATCAAGGCCATTATTTTCCCGCCTTTAATCTGGCCGATACTTTTATTTGCATCGGTTTTCTTCTCTGGATCTGGTTGGCGATATCGGGCCGACAGTCGGCGGAGCCTTAAGACCTGCGGCCAGCTATATAGAGCGCCTGCGGCCAGTTGTATAGAGTGCCTGCGGCCAGTTGTATATAGCGCCTGCGGCCAGTTGATATAGCGCCTGCGGCCAGTTGATATAGCGCCTGCGGCCAGTTGATATAGCACCTGCGGCCAGTTGATAGAGCGCCTGCGGCCAGTTGATAGAGCGCCTGCGGCCAGTTGATATAGCGCCTGCGGCCAGTTGTATAGAGCGCCTGCGGCCAGTTGTATAGAGCGCCTGCGGCCAGTTGTATAGAGCGCCTGCGGCCAGTTGATATAAAGATAAACAGGCTCTCTTCGGCCGGCTATGGGCTCAATCTGACAGCGAACAGGTCTTGTGCTCACATTGACCAAGGGCTTTTACCTACGATTGCGGTCTGCTCAGGCTCTGGCTGATTTGCGGGCAGGCAGGCCATTATGGGTTCTGGCAAATCTTTCGAACTTGTATTTTCGGTATGGCCTGGATGATCCATTCTGCTTCCATCGACAATTTGGCTCCTCGGTGTCGCTGGTTGAGTGGCGGCTTCAGTCTGGTTGAAGTGATGACCGTGCTGGTGCTGGTCAGCCTGCTGGCAGCGGTTGCCCTGCCTTCCTACCAGCGATACCAC
>RKSB01000062.1 GCA_007571095.1 K189A clade bacterium
GCAGAGCAAGCTTCGAGAGATCAGAAGATACCTTTAGCCTGATTGAGTTCGCTCTTGTAGGGCGACCTTGCCCTGAGTGCACTTGTTTCCCGCTTGATATAGGCACTTTCGCCGTTCAAAAAAACACCGATTGCCCTACGCAGCCGAGGATCGGTGATCCAGTGCGCGCTATAAGTCAGGTGAGGCAGGTAGCCTCGAATGAATTTATGCCCTCCCTGGGCACCTGCCTCCACCCTCGACAGCCGATGCCGAATGGCAAAGTCGATGGCCTGATAGTAGCAGGCCTCAAAGTGTAGGAATTTGTGGTCCTCGATGCATCCCCAGTAACGTCCGTAGAGGGCTTCCTGACCAATGAAGTGAAGCGCGCCGGCAATGTACCTGCCGTTTCTTCGGCAAAGCACGAGGAGAATCTGGTTGCGCATGGTTTGGCTGACAAGGCTGAAGAAGTGCCGATTGAGGTAGGGTGACCCGTACTTTCTGGAACCTGTGTCGAGATAGAACTCATAGAACACATCCCAATGCTGCTCGGTCAGCGAATTGCCGGTGACCCACTCGATCTCGATACTCTCTTTCAGGGCATCCTTTCTTTCCCGTTTGAGATTTTTGCGTTTTTTTGACGGCAGTTCGGCCAGAAAATCATCAAAACTGCCGTAATCCTTGTTTAGCCACCGGTATTGCTGGTCGATACGTTGCAACCATTTTGTTTGCCCCGCCCGCTCCCACTCTGGTTGAGTCATAAAGGTGATATGGGCGGAGGACAGGTGCATTTTTTCGCAGAGCAGTTGGCATTGTCGAAGCAATTCCCTTTCTACGGATGCCCGGTCAGCTTGCGGATGAACCAGCAGCCTCTGGCCGGTGACCGGCGTAAAAGGCACGGCAGTCTGAAGTTTTGGATAGTAGCGTTTGCCGATGCTGTGCAGGGCATCGGCCCAGCCGTAATCAAAGACGAACTCACCTCTGGAGTGATACTTGAGGTAAGTTGGCATGGCTCCCAGCAACTTCCCCCTGTCTTCCAGTATTATATGGAAGGGTTGCCAGCCGGTACGCTCGGAGACGCAACCGCTGACTTCAAGAGCGTTCAGGAAGTTATAGCTCAGGAATGGGTCGCCGGCCGGGCAGGCACTGGAGACGCAATCATTCCATTCAGCTATTCCAAGATCGGCAATCTTTTGAGCAATGTAAGCCCGCATATCAGCCAGGACTACATTCGGTCGAAGATACTTTCTGAAGGCGCGAACCGAAGCCGGATTCTCGAATGGTTAACTGCCGGGTGAGCTGAATGAGTCGAAGCATACTGGCTTTGAATTTTATTGTGGCAGGCTGCCCGAAGCGCGACTGAAGGCTATTGGATGTTCGGCAAAGACTTGACTGAGGGAAGAGTCAGCTCGCACCTGACCAATCTTACCATACCCATGTTCTTCGGTATGTCGTCGATGGTTATTGCGGCCATGGTGGACATTGTCTATGTCGGCCGCATCAGCCCGGATCAGCTGGCGGCCATGGGGTTCTGTTTTCCGATCATCATGATTTCGATCAGCGTCAGCATCGGTTTCAGTACGGCGGCCACCTCCATTATCGCTCGCCAGACAGGTTCGCATAACCATCAGGCGGTATCGGAGACGGCTACCTGCGGTCTGATGCTGTGGATACTCCTGAGCATCGCCTATGTCGCCCTGATATATTTCATTCGACTGCCGCTGCTGGAACTGCTTGGAGCCGAGGGGGCCGTGTTACAACTGGCCATCAGCTACCTCGAAATCTGGTTGCTGGGCTATCTGCTTTTTGCCCTGGTCATGTTTCTTACCAACATGCTGCGGGGCACAGGTGAGGCATTTTTGCCCGGGCTGGTAGTGCTTTTGAGTGCTGTCGTTCAGGCGATCATCTCGCCTTTTCTGATTTTCGGCCTCCTCGGTGTGCCAAGGCTTGAGATTGAAGGTGCCGCCTGGGGTTTTGTGATTTCCAGAGCACTGATTCTGGGCTGGCCCTTGTGGATTCTGGGCAGACGTTTTCCGCTGTTGCAGGCGGCGAATCTTCGTCTTGACCGAATCCGGCTTGTCTGGCCGGAGATGTTGCGTATCGGCATACCGGCGGTGATGACAAATTTAACCGGCCCAGTCTCGCTGGCTGTTGTGACCATTGTGCTGGCCAGTCACGGATCGGTCATCATCGCCGGCTTCCTGATCTTCGGTCGCATCGAGGCCATTTCAATCATGGTGCTGGCCGCTCTGGCATCGAGCATCGTTCCTTTTGCAGGGCAGAATTGGGCCAGCGGTCAATTCGACCGTGCCCACAAGTCTCTGCTGCTGTCTTATCGCTTCTGTCTGATTTACGGTGCAGCTGCGGCTGCTCTGCTGATTCTGCTGGCCGACCCGATCATCAGCTTCATCAGCTTTGACGAGGGAGTTCAACAGGTAGCCTGGCTGATCCTGCTCTGGGTGGCACCGACTTTCGCCTTTCTGGGTACGGCTCAAGTGAGTGCTGCCGTTTTTCTGGCTCTGGGTCAGGCTCGACCGGTCTTTATTATGGGTCTGGCCAGAGTATTATTTGTTTATGTTCCACTCATCTGGCTCGGTAATCGTTATTTTGGATATGTCGGTGTCTTTGTCGCCACTGCACTGACCAATGCCCTGATGGCACTGATAGCCTATTGGTGGGCACGAGTGTTTCTGAGTCGCCAGAGGCAGAGAAGGTGACTTTTTGTTTTTTGACCTTGTTCAACAGGAGGAAATATGACATCCACAGCAAGTCCGCACATGAAAGAATTCGCCACTGTGTTAATGCAGAACAGACCCTCTGCAGATGAGGGAGAACGGACAGTCGAACAGATGCGTATGGAGATGGAGGCTTTTATGGCGGAGGCCCCCGTTCCAGAGGCAATAGAGGCCGAGAGAGTCAGCCTTTCGAGTAGCGATGTCGCCATTTCCGGTTGCTGGTACTCGCCGGCTTCTCCGTCTTCGACCGTCATACTCTATCTGCATGGCGGCGGCTATGTGATGGGTAGCCTGACCACTCACAGGAATTTGATGGGCAGGCTGGCGGAGGCCACATCGGCCAGAGTTCTGGGAATAGACTACAGGCTGGCACCGGAGCACCCCTTTCCGGCCGCCCTGTCTGACGCAAAGGCCGCTTACCGTTGGCTGATCGAGCAAGAGGGCGTGTCCCCTGAAAACCTCTTCGTTGCCGGAGATTCTGCTGGCGGAGGCCTGTCATTGGCTCTGTTGATGTCGATTCGGGATTCGAGCAACTCGCCTCGTCCTCTACCCATGGCAGCGGGCGGTATCCTGTTTTCTCCCTGGACCGATCTGACCTTGAGCGGCGAGAGTATTACCACTCGTGCCGAACAGGACCCCATGATTACTATGACCTTGTTAAACAGGATGACAAGCTGCTATTGCGGCAAGCGTTCGCCAGAAGATTCCCTGATTTCTCCGTTGCTTGGCAGCTACCAGAGCCTGCCTCCCTTGCTGGTGCAGGTCGGTGAGTATGAGATGCTGCTGGACGATTCGACTCGCCTGGCTTCGAAAGCCGAGGCCGCCAAGGTACCGGTTGATTTGCAGATTTTTGCTCAGGCCTTTCATATCTTCCAGGCATTTGCTCCCTTGCCGGAGGCTCAAGTGGCCCTTGAACAGGTCGCTGACTTTATTCAAAAGCAAGCGGATTAGTCTTTCTTTTTCGTCAGCTTTTCTTTGGCTTTTCTTTCTGGAGTTTGAAGCCAGTGTCTCAAAAAAAAGTCGGAGACAGCCTGTTGCAGGCGGCGTCTACTGTGCTTGAGCAGGTTTCGGATGTGTTGCCACCGCCGAACAGGGCTATCGACTGGAGCCGGTTGAATGCGGCTTTCTGGCAGCCTCATCTGTTTGGAGGCAGGCTCACCGGTCGAAGTCAGTTGAGCGGCATCACGCTTGATAATCTGCTGGCTGTCGAGCAGCAGAAGGCAACCCTTGAGCTTAACACTCGGCAGTTTCTTGCCGGCTTGCCGGCTAACAATGCGTTGCTCTGGGGGGTTCGAGGCTCCGGCAAGTCCTCTCTGGTGCATGCTTTGCTTAATCGTTACGCTTCCGAAGGCTTGCGAGTGGTGCAGGTATCCAAAGAGGATGCGACCTCCCTGTTCAAGATCACCGACTCGGTCAAGGATCAGCCTTATAAGTTCATTCTTTACTATGATGATCTGTCGTTTGAAAGCAGCGACGACTCCTACAGGGCACTGAAGAGCGCGTTGGAGGGCTCCATTTTTTCGGTTGCCTCCAACCTGCTGATTTATGCAACCTCAAATCGACGTCATCTGTTGCCGGAAACCATGGAAGACAACCAGAACACACGAGTAAACAGATACGAAATCCATCCGACTGAAGCGGTAGAGGAGAAGGTTTCCTTATCCGAGCGTTTCGGCCTCTGGCTGTCGTTTCGGGCTTTTCGGCAGGAAGATTATCTGGCAATCGTCGAGCATTGGGTGACGGTGCTGGCTCGAAAACTGCCGAAAGAGTTTGATGCGGAGGCTCGTCAGGAAGCGTTGCGCTGGGCACTTCAGAGAGGCTCTCGAAGCGGTCGGGTAGCCTGGCATTTTGCTCGCCACTGGGTCGGCCGGCATCGGTTGCAGGCGGCTTCCGGTTAGAACCTTTCATGGCAGGATGCCGCTTGACAGAAAGAGTGTTTTTTTGGCAGAAAGGCTTGACCGGCAAGGGCTCCAGGGCTAAGATGGCCGAGGTCAGTTTTCGGTGGCTCGTCGTGAGTTGCCGATTAGCCTTGGCTCTGTCTGTTGTCGCCAGGTCCCCTTCGTCTAGTCGGCCTAGGACACCGGGTTTTCATCCCGGCAACAGGGGTTCGAATCCCCTAGGGGACGCCACTCGACTCCAGTGAAAGCGGGCCGGGTTCGGCAATGACTGAAAACTCTTCTCCATCGAGCCTCGAAAGAATCGAGTTCAGCGCAGTTGAAAGTTTATGTGAGTGTCTCGACTGTGGACAGGAGTCCTTTTCTGAAGTCTGAATCAGGAAGAGAAGCAGGTCGTTTGGGACTCTCTCGATAAGGCATCGAGTCCTGCCCGAAAATTCTTGAAAAGCCCTGATATTTGAGTACTCGACACCTTCCCTGACTTGATTTTCAGGCCTGAATGGCCAAAAATGACCGTTTGCTTCCACATGAGCAGTAGCCTGTTTTCGTGAAATGACTTTTCTTTCTGGAGGGATTTGAGTCGTTTATGCTGGGTAGCCTGATTGTGCGGTGCCTGCTGAAGGCCTCACTGGTTTTGTCCTCTGTATTTCTGGCGGTTGCCGCCGAGGCTCAGACAAGCCTGATTGCTGTTGCGACCACCGATACTCCGACTGTCACCGAAGGCGATACCGTTACACTGGATGGTTCCGGTTCGATGGATCCGCTGGGCCGGCCTCTCAATTATGTCTGGAGAGTGGAGGGCTTCACCGACCTGCTGGATGACAGCACGGCAGTTCGCCCGACCTTCGTCGCCCCTGAAGGGACTTCCCTCTATCTGCTCGACTTTCGACTCCTTGTTATCGCCCCCGACGGCAGTCGTGCCACAGCTGATTTGACCATCACGGTCAACGCCGATGACGATCGCCCGGTCGCAAATGCAGGACCTGTCCAGACTGTGTCCCTGGGTGATACCGTCACGCTGGATGGTTCAGATTCAGACGACGACGGCAACATTAACCGTTATCAATGGAATCAAGCCCTGGGCCAGACTCCGGTCATCAGCCTGACAGCTGGCACTACCGACAGTCCAACCTTTATCGCCCCCACCACTTCCGGTACCGGCGACGCCCCGTTCCCTTTGAGCGACTACACGCTGACCATTACCCTCACCGTCACCGATAACGGAGCCGCTTCCGAGGGTGGCCCCCGAACAGACACCGCCGAGGTCACCATTTTCGTCAGGGACAATGATCCACCGACCGCCGAAGCCGGTTCCGACCAGACAGTCGAAGAAGGCGATGTCGTCACTCTCCGAGGGTCAGGCACAGACTCAGATGGCGACACCCTTGACTTTACCTGGGCGGCACTCGCCGGCGTCTCCTTAAGCAGTATTACGGCCGAAGAACCCACGTTTAGTGCCCCCAACCGAACCGCCACCTATACTCTGACTCTGACGCTGACCGTGTCTGACGGCACCTTCGAAGACGAAGATACCGTCGTCATCACGGTCAATGCCATTAATAATCCACCGACTCTCGCCGCCGGTTCTGACCGGAATGATGTCGCCGAAGGCGATACTGTTCGCCTGGCCGGAACGGCCACCAACCCGGATGAAGGCGAGGTGCTTGACATTCTCTGGAGCCAGGATGACGACGATGCCGTTTCCGTCAGCCTGGCCGGAGAGACCACACTCACGCCCAGCTTTACCGCCCCTCAATCAACGGCCGCCTATGTCGTCAACCTGACTCTTGCGGCGGCCGACAGCACCCAGACTGTTCGCGATTCTGTCGTCATTCGTATTCGCGCCGATAACAATGCCCCGATGATTAATGCAGGCGATGACCGGAATGCCGCCGAAGGGGATATCGTCGCCTTGAGTGCAACCGCCACTGACCCGGAAGGCGAGGTGCTTGATCTTCTCTGGAGTCAGGCGGACACAGATACCTTGTCCGTCAGCTTAAGCGATGCGACCATACTCAACCCCACCTTCACCGCCCCGGCCTCGGCGGTGCCCTATAGTGTCATTCTGACTCTGGCGGTGGCTGACGCTGCCCAGACGGTTCGCGACTCTGTCGTCATTCGTATTCGTGTGAATAATGCGAAGCCGACCGCCGAAGCCGGTCCCGACCAGACAGTCGAAGAAGGCGATGTCGTCACTCTTCGAGGGTCAGGAACAGACTCAGATGGCGACACCCTTGACTTTACCTGGACGGTACCCGCCGGCGTCTCTTTAAGCACGCTTACAATCAGTAACCCCACCTTTATCGCCCCCAACCGAACCGCCACCTATACCCTGACGTTGACCGTGTCTGACGGCAGCCTTGAAGACGAAGATACCGTTGTCATCACGGTCAATGCCGATGACGACGACCCGCCGGTAGCGAATGCCGGAGATGACCAGTTCGCCGCCGGAGTGAGTGTCGTCACACTCGACGGTTCAAATTCTTTCGACCCTGAAGGCGGTGGCCTCATCTATGAATGGACTCAGGTTTTCCCGTCCGAGGTAACAGTCATACTCAATGCGGCGAACACTGCTCGACCCTTCTTTACGCCGCCTCTGGTCTCCACCGACATCACGCTGGTCTTCAGGCTGCGAGTCTTTGATGAAAGCGGCCTTGTCTCGGCATCCGATACCATGAGCGTGGAGCTTTCACCCGATGATGCCGATGTCCATGAAGCACTGCTGCCAGAGATCATGGCAGCCGTCGCTACATCCGTCTCCTCAGCCATCCGGACTCGTATTGCAGCCATTCGCACACCTGCTGCAAACAGCCTTTCCATCGGTGGCAACAACCGCTTCGCCAGTATCCTTCAACAACAGGCCAGCCGATATGCACAGACTCGACAACTGAGTCTTCAGGACCTGCTCGACAACAGCAGCTTCACGCTGGCACTGGACAAGCAGGCATCCGCCGACTGTCTGCACTGTGGCCTGACCCTCTTTGGTCAGGCGAGTTATCGAAGCCTTTCCGATGGAAGCACCGACAACAACTATTCAGGCAACCTGCGCACACTCTCAGTCGGCCTTGACAGCAACTTTAGCCAATCTCTCCTGATCGGTGGCCTGGTTCACAGCACCCAGGGCGACTTCGACTATGCCTCGACAGCCAGTAGCGGCACCTATGAGATTGAACTGACCAGTGTACACCCCTATCTTGCACTCTTTCTATTTCACGACAGGCTCAAGCTTTGGGCCAATGCCGGCCTGGGTACCGGTGAGGCCACTGTCAGTTCAGGTACCAGTGACCGCAAGAGCGACCTTGAAATGGACAGCTGGACGCTGGGCGGTTCTCTCTTTCTCTTCTCGGCTTGCGAAACTGACTTTAATCTGCTGGCTGAAGTGACCAACACAGACATGAATGTGAGTTCAGCAGTGCTGGTTTCGGGTATTACCACTTCATCCTCTCGGGCAAAGCTCGCCTTTGAAATGCAACAACTCAAAGGCAACCCTTCTCGTGGCGAACTTTACCGAAGCCTGAGCGTTGGCTATCTCTCGGACAGCGGCGACTCAAGTCTCGACTCAGGCCTCGAGATCGCCACTCGCCTCGGCTACACTCGAGGCCGAACCAGCTTTGAGGTGTCCTTCTATGGCCTGAGTGACCTCGATGCCTATGAGGAATGGGGTATCAGCAGTGAGATCAGAATTCAGACAGTGGAGACTCATGGCCTGTCCCTCTCGCTCAAGCCGACCTACGGAAGCCCTGAGACGAATGCACAGCACCACGCCGCTTCATTCTGGGAGGCCGCCTGGCGGCCAAAACAGACTCCTGACTTTTCGCCGGACATGCAGCTTTCAGCCACCCTTGGCTATGCCTTTCTCTCGGCCAGAGGTTTGCTGACCCCCTATGTCGAGTCTTTCCTTAAGCCCACCGACACAACCACTACCACAGGACTTCGCTGGCGACCGCTTTCGCTTCTGTCCCTTGACTTCTCGCACACTCGATCCAACAGCGATGAAGGGCTTCGAGTGAAAGTCCAGTGGGACTTCTGACTTCGCCAAAACCCTCAGAAAACAGACGCTCTGTCGCTTTTCTGGCACTTTCAAAGCGACAGTGTCAGGCAGCAGGTTTCGCAACCCGCATGACCTGTCCGCAGCCTCTTCTTTATACCGCTTCTTTCAGGGGAATTCCGAGCACTCTCGCAAGACCTTCGCCATAGGCAGAGTCGGCTTTTTGACAGTGCCGAATATGGCGGAGCTGAATTTCCTTTGGCACGCCACCGATGGATCGAGCGGTGTTTTCAAGCAGAAGCTGCTGCCCGGCTTTACCCATCAGGCGAAAGAGGGCACCCGGCTGTGAGAAGTAGTCTGAGTCTTCTCTGTGATCCCAGCGCGCAGCATCGCCCGTCAGTTTCAAAGGTGGTTCGGCGAACTGCGGTTGTTCGGGCCATTCGCCCTCTCTGTTGGGCTCGTAACCGATGACGCTGCCAGCGTTGCCATCTACTCGCATGGCGCCGTCTCGGTGATAGCTCATCACCGGACAACGTGGTGCGTTGACCGGAATCAGGTGGTGGTTGACACCCAAACGGTAGCGCTGGGCATCGCCATAAGAGAAGAGTCTTCCCTGCAGCATTTTGTCGGGTGAAAAACTGATACCCGGAACAACATTGGCCGGATTGAAAGCCGATTGCTCCACTTCGGCGAAGAAGTTTTCGGGGTTGCGGTTCAGTTCCATGACGCCCACTTCGATCAGCGGATACTCCTTGTGTGGCCACACTTTGGTGAGATCGAAGGGGTTGTAGGGCACTCTGCCGGCATCCTCTTCCGGCATGATCTGTACCTTGAGTACCCAGCGAGGATAGTGGCCCTCCTCTATGCTCTCGTACAGGTCTTCCTGGTGACTCTCCCGACTCTTGCCGATGACGGCTTCTGCCTCTTCGTCGGTCAGGTTACGAATACCCTGTTCAGTTTTGAAGTGAAATTTCACCCAGGAACGTTTGCCTTCGCCGTTGATCAGGCTGAAAGTGTGGCTGCCATAACCGTTCATGTGACGATAGGTAGCCGGAATGCCTCGGTCACTCATCACGATGGTGATCTGATGAAGTGCCTCGGGCAAGGAGGTCCAGAAGTCCCAGTTGCTGGTTGGGCTGCGCAGGTTGGTTCTCGGATCCCGCTTGACGGCATGATTGAGGTCGGGAAATTTCAGCGGATCGCGCAGAAAGAAGACAGGCGTGTTGTTGCCGACCATGTCCCAGTTGCCTTCTTCGGTGTAAAACTTGACTGCAAATCCTCGAATGTCACGCTCTGCGTCAGCGGCACCCCGTTCACCGGCAACGGTGGTGAAACGTGCAAACAACTGAGTCTTCTTGCCGATCTCTGAGAAGATTTTTGCCCGAGTGTGGGCGGTGATGTCGTGAGTTACCGTGAAGGTTCCATAGGCACCCGAGCCCTTGGCGTGCATTCGGCGTTCCGGAATGACTTCTCGATCAAAATGTGCGAGTTTTTCCAGAAACCAGACATCCTGCAACAATTGCGGGCCTCTTTCGCCGGCGGTCGCTATATTCTGGTTGTCGGCGACCGGAGCTCCGAAAGCGGTGGTCAATCCCTTCTTCTTGTCTGTCATTTCACACTCCTTGCTGGTTGTTGCCCAAAAGCGGGCAGATTTCTGTTTTGCGTTCGAAATTATAGGGCAGGGTCGCACTTTCGGTTATCAAAAATGGCTATTGTCCTTATAGGCAAAGCGAATGTTGTCGCCTCTTGTACCCAACTGGCGAGTCTTTTGCCGATGCAGGCAGGAATTGCCATCATTTTTACACGAAATATTTTCCATTGATGCGCAAGCAGGCCTGTGTTCATCCTTTTCAAGACCAGAGATCGCTTTTTGAGGCATTCGCATGAAAAAAATGTTTCCCCTTTGCCTGTTTTGTTTTGTCATGCCGGCAGTTGCACCCAAGGCACTGGCGGTGGCAGCAGATGGCCTGATTGAGGAAGTGGTTGTAACCGCCCGTAAACGGGAAGAGAGTCTTATGGATGCACCCCTTTCTGTCAGCGCGCTTTCCTCCTCCGATCTCAAACGTTTTCAGGTGAATGATCTGGGAGACATTCAGAACATTGTTCCCAACCTGAGTCTGAATATGGGTGATGCGGCCAACGCTGTGATTTATATCCGTGGAGTCGGGCAGAGAGATTCGCTGTCTTTTGCCGACCCTGGTGTGGGTGTCTATCTGGACGACGTATACATGGGCCGGGCGCAGGGCTCGTTTCTGGATGTGGTTGATGTTGAGCGCATTGAGGTGTTGCGAGGCCCGCAAGGCACTCTGTACGGGCGCAATACGATTGGAGGAGCCATCAAATACGTTTCGGCGGGACCCACGGATACACCCTTTTTTGAAATAGAGGCATCGCTCGGTGATTACAGCGAGTCCATGCTGAAAGCGACCTGGAGCGGTCCATTGAACAGCGACAAGAGTCTGTTGATACGTTTGTCACTCGCTCACATTGCGCATGAAGGGTATAACAGAAATGTTGCCTCGCCGGATGGAGACAGGACTGACGGAGACAAGCAGACATTTGCAGGGCGAATTCAACTGGACTACTTTCCTCACGAAAATGTGGAATTGAGCCTGGCTCTGGATCATTCTGTCAACAATCCCGATCGTTCCATTACACCGGCTCGGGTAACGGCGGGTCCTGTGCTGGTAGAACGCACTGCACTGCTTAGGCGTTCAAACGATCCCTTCAGGGTTGAGGCCGACTTCAATGACCTCGGACGTCTGAAAGCCGAGGGCATCGGTTTTACCATGAATTATCAAGTCTCCGATGCTGTTGAGGTGAAGTCCATTACCTCTTTCAGGTGGCTTGAGCACAGAACAAATATTGATCTTGACGGTACCGAATTCGAGATCTTTGGAGTCTATGTCGATCAGGAACAGGAGCAGTTCAGCCAGGAATTGCAGGTGTCCTATGACGGCGGAGATGTGCTCAGGGCATTGGCTGGCCTGTACTATTTTTCTGAGGATGATGTTACGCCAGACGGCATCAGCAATACGGAGCCGATTGACTTTGGCGTGTTTTTTTCTCCCTACGGAACCGTCAGCAGAAATGACCAGTCAGTAGAGGCGACCGCCGTGTTCGGCGAGGTGTCATGGTTTGTTACTCCGGCTCTGGAGATTATCGCAGGTGCGCGTTATACCCACGAATCGAAGGGCCTGAAACGCAAGGCATGCCAGAATCTGGCTGTTTTGGGGACGGTTTTGCCAGACATAAACAACTGCAACCCACCGGCGGGTTCTTCAAATCCCTTTGCACTCAACCTGAACCTGAACGAAGACTTCAGCAAGCTGACCCCCAAGGTCGGTATCAGTTATGACTTTAACGAGGCAGGTCTGGTGTATTTCACCTATGCCCGAGGTTTCAAGAGCGGCGGTTTTGACGGCCGTATCGGCTATAACAGTGCCGCCGACGGTGCTGCCGTGGATACTCAGGCACTGCCATACGATCCCGAGGTTGCCGATACCTTTGAATTTGGTTGGAAGCTTGCTTCGGCAAACGGGAAGCTGCGCCTGAACCTGGCGGCCTTTTACAATGATTACCAGGACTTGCAGCTGAGCAGTTTTTCCGCAACTCCGGCAGGTGGTTTTGCCACCGTGTTTACAAACGCTGGTGAGGCAGAAAATCGGGGACTGGAGGCGGAATTACTCGTCAATCCAGCACCGAATCTTCTCTTCAGTCTGAATATCGGTTATCTGGATGCGAAATACAAGGAGTTTATCGACAGTACCGGCAATGATGTCAGTGCTCACTTGACGCCTATCAACGCACCGGAATTAACCGGAAATCTGGGGTTTCAGTACTATCACCCGCTCGGATTTGCACAACTGATTCTGAATGCCGATATCGGCTATCGGTCAGATTATTTTGTTGACATCAACAATCTGCCCGCTCTGCGACAGGACGATTTCAGCCTGATCAACTTCTCGATCAGGCTGCAGGGTAAACAGGATAAATGGGAGGCTTCTTTCGGCATCAAGAACCTGACAGACAAAGAATACATTACTCATGGCTTTGATCTGACAGCTTTCCCCGGCGTTGGTCTGGCCTATTACGGCCAGCCGTTGACCTACAGGTTTTCGTTCCGTTACCGCTTTCTGTAGAGTCGATGACTCGGGTATCAGAGAATTTACGGTAATGGCCAGAACAGTCAGAACGTCACGCATCAGGCTCAATGTATCTTTTCGAGGCGAATCAGGCGACCAGGCCATCCTGTTCATCCATGGCAACCTGTCCTCTTCTGTTTTCTGGGAACGGACCATGGCGGCCATGCCGAAAGGCTTTTTCTGCATTGCTCCGGACCTTCGGGGGTTTGGGGATACGGAGCCCCTGAAAGTGGATGCCACTCTGGGTTTGAATGATATGGCACAGGACATGCTGGCTCTGATGAAAAGCCTGCCGGCAGATCGTTTTCACATCGTGGGGCATAGCATGGGTGGCGGTGTAGTCATGAAGATGTTGCTGCTTGAGCCGGCCCTCATCGCCAGTGCGACGCTGGTCAATACGCTTTCTCCTTATGGTTACTCCGGCTCTGTGGATATATATGGAACACCCTGTTTTCCCGATGGTTCTCCCAGCGGAGCAGGCTACGCCGAATCCGAACTCATCAGTCGGCTGGCTTGTGGTGATCGCAGCAGGGAACATCTTCTGTCGCCACGTAATCTTGTTGAGCAACTCTACTTCAAGCCGCCTTTTGTGCCGGATAATATCGACAGTCTGCTGAATGCTGTACTGTCCACGCGACTGGGTGATGACTGGTATCCGGGAAATACGGTCAAATCCGCTTACTGGGCGGGTCTGGCAGCGGGCGACCGCGGTATCCTCAATGCCTTTTCACGTCGTTATTTCGACGCTTCCGGTATCGCCAACATTCATCCCAAGCCGCCGATACTGTGGCTGCGCGGCACGGATGATCTGATTATTTGCGATGACGGTGCCCCCATGCATGCAAGGGTTCGGGAATTGACGGACGACAGCACTCACTGTCCTTTGCAACCCATGTTGGGGCAGATCCGTTGCGTTCTGGAAACCTACCGTAAAGAGGGTGGGGCTTTCAGGGAGAGAATTATTCAGAATGCGGGACATACTCCCTTTATTGAAAAGCCCGACGAATTCAATCGGGCACTCCTCGACTTCCTGCACTCTGTCTGAACTACAGGGCTTTCAACGAGGCGACTCAAAGGAGATTTGCCTCTCCTGCAGGGATTGGGCCAAATTCCGAAAGCAGTTCAACGTACGACTGAAGTGTTTGCTCAGAAGGTCTTCCAGCGTTTCGGTTGTCAAAATGAAGGTGGTGCGCAGGTCATGCCCGCTTTTTTGCTTTGTCAGCATACCTCGGTTTATCGCTCGCGAAATTCGTTTTTCCCTGGTTCTGTTTGAGCCTGTGCGTATGCATGAACATGCCTCTCCCATGGTTAATGGCTGCCCTTTCCAGCAACCGAGCAGGCAATACACGAATAGATGCCAGTATTCTTCGGTATGAAAGTGGTTGCCGAAAGTGGCATTCCAGTCATTGGTGTAATCAATCAGGAATTCAGCCCAGGGCAATAGTGCGTGTTTGTCAAGACCTTCGTTGTCGCACAGCATCTTGTCGAGCAAAGGCTCCGAGCTGGAAGCAAGCAGTTGTGCATTTAGCAGCGACCGGATTGTTCTTTCCAGGCTGTTTCGAAAATGCCTGCGACCGTTCAACAGCATCTCCGGAGTGGGTTGCAGCCAGGTCTGACGCAGGTCAGCCCGGTTTTTTGTCTTGACGAAAAAATGCTCCGCAATGATTTTCCTGAGACGATTTTCACGGGTTTTGGACGAGCCTGTTTTCATGGAGTCGCAGGCGTCACTGACGTTGAGCGGAGTACTTCGCCAGTAATGCGTCAGGGTAACCGTAAACAAATACCAGTATTCCTGGGAGAAGTATGCCTTGCCTATGTCCTCCAGCCAGCTTTGTCCATAAGTTTCCATACACTTCATCCAGTTCATCAGAGCATCCCTGGCTGCGGGTTCGGAAAATGTATTGTGCATATCGATTCGGCAGGAGACTCCCTCTGACTCTCGGCTAAAACTATAAGGTAAATCGAGAA
This sequence comes from K189A clade bacterium, assembly GCA_007571095.1. Lineage (GTDB taxonomy): Bacteria > Pseudomonadota > Gammaproteobacteria > Pseudomonadales > Azotimanducaceae > RKSB01. Next base: position 14,708 of record RKSB01000062.1, read on the forward strand.
TTGGGACATTCTCGGCCTCTTGTTCCTGTTTTGTATAGCGACTGGCTATAAGGTCGTCTGCCTGATTGCCGTCGGCAGCGACCGCAGCCGGCGGTCTGCGGCATCCTGTCGGGCCAGAAGATTTTGCTGTAGGAGTGCACCGCTTCGGGTTTTGTCATCGACCTTCTGCTCGCTTGCCTGCCATTGCCTTTCAGGTCGTACAGATGCAAAGAGCGGGCGATTGGTTGTGTGCTTTCCGGAATGGCGGAGGGGGTGGGATTCGAACCCACGATGCCACTGCTGACATGCCGGTTTTCAAGACCGGTGCATTCGACCTCTCTGCCACCCCTCCAGAAAACGGTATTCGCCAGATTCCGGTTATGCTTCTTATTCCGGCATTTGCCTGCCGCTATTTTCTGTTCTTTCTGCCGCAGGCGCTTTTATCTTCCTGCCGCAATTTTCTATTTTCCTGCCGCAATTTTTTATTTCTCTGCCGCGGGCGCTTTTATTTTCCTGCCGCAATTTTTTATTTCGCTGCCGCAATTTTCTATTTTCCTGCCGCGGGCGCTTTTATCTTCCTGCCGCAATTTTTTATCTTCCTGCCGCAATTTTCTATTTCTCTGCCGCAGGCGCTGTTGTAGTATTATATATGGGTGTTCAAAGGTCTTTTTCGGCGGGGACCTCAAGGGTGTTTTTACGGAGACTGTGAAATGGCTCGTGACTCGATCAAAACAGCAGATGCAACTTCTGCAATCCTCACTGGCGGCCTGGATGTCAGTGCCAACAAGGTTCTGCGCAACACTTACACTCTGCTTGCCCTGACTCTGGCCTTCAGCACCCTTTGTGCAGCTGTCGGTATGGCCGCTGGCATGCCTCATCTTGGACTCTGGTCGCTGTTGCCTTTCTTCGGCCTGCTCTGGGGGATTCACAAGTTGCAGGACAGTGGCTGGGGGCTGGTGCTGACCTTTGGTCTCACCGGCTGGCTTGGTCTGATGACTTCGCCCATACTCAACGCCTATATTGCCGCAACAGGCCCTCAACCGATTCTGCTGGCATTTGGCGGTACTGCGACCATATTCTTTGCCCTGTCGGCCTACACACTGGTCACTCGGAAGGATTTCTCAGGCTGGGGCTCCTTCCTCTTTATCGGTATTCTGGTTGCCTTTATCGCCGCAGTGGCCAATTACTTTCTGCAGATCACGGCTCTTGCGTTGACCGTCAGCAGCGTCTTTATTCTGTTGAGTTCCGGCCTCATCCTGTATCAGACCAGCCAGATTATTCACGGTGGCGAACGCAACTACATTCTGGCTACGGTGACCCTGTTCGTTTCTCTCTACAACATCTTCCTGAGCCTTCTTCATCTGATTGGGGCGTTTTCTGACGACTGAGCCTTCTTCGGAGTAGTGCTCACTGAAGCAATGGCTCGATGAAAATAGCTTTACTGGTACTGGGTGCACCTGAGTCCAGTTTGGCAAGCAGGACCGCCTTGCGCTTTGCACGTGCTGTACTGGCTTCGGGCCACTCGCTTCATAGTGTGTTTTTTTATGCGGACGGAGTCTATTGCGCACTTTCGCCAGCGGCAAGCGACTCAATTGACAGTTGGCAAAAACTTTCGGCAGATACTTCGGTTAACCTGTCTGTTTGCGTGGGTGCCAGCGAAAGAAGGGGGTTGCCGATCAAGCAAGACATTCCCTCCTCGACCAACGGGTTTACCGTCTCTGGACTTGGCTCGCTTGCTCATGCCGCGATCGAGGCCGATCGCCTGCTGACTTTTGGCAGCTGATTCCTCTTTCAGGCGGATATTGTTTCTGATTCGCAGTAGGCCTTTCGGCCATCTGAGCGGGCTTGAGGCACTGGAAGCTGTGTTGGCAACCAGTGTTTTCGATCAGCAGATTACACTGCTCTACATGGATGAAGGCGTTTACCAGTTGCTGGACAGGCAGGACGCCGGCCCTTCGGATCATTCTTCAGTCAGCAAAACGATTGCTGCATTGCACCTCTATGATGTGAATCGCATTTTTGTGTGCACAAGAAGCCTGGCTGAACGTGGTCTGACATCCAGTGACCTGCTGAAAGTTGATGGCAGAAGTCTGTTTAAGTCATTGAATACAGAGGAGATTAGAAATCTTGTTGACGAACAGGATCGAGTGCTGGGTTTTTAGGTGCCAGTCCTTCATATCGTCAACAAAAACCATCCGAACAGCTCTCTTCAGACTTGTCTGGAAATCATGACACCACAGGATACTTTGTTGTTGATCGAGGATGGTGTGTACAATCTGGTCACAGGCAGTTCGGGCCACCTGCTCATTGAGCACCAGCCGAAGCACCTTCGTTGCTGTCTGCTGTTGCCCGATGTTATGACTCGCGGCCTGTCCAGCCGAATACCACTCGATGCTTCTCTGGTTACCGATGAAGAGTTTGTGGCATTGGCGGTTGAGCATCACAAAAGCGTCAGCTGGTTTTGACTACGAAAAAAGCTCTGGCTCGCCCCGAGTAAAAGCGCCCGCGGCAGTAAAAGCGCCCGCGGCAGAAAGAAATAGAGCGCCTGCGGCAGAAAGAAATAGAGCGGTAACCGAAAAAAATCACGGAATAACGAATGAGTAAACAGACTGAGCCGTGTTCGGTGGCTCTGGATCAACATGGTTACCTGCTGCCCGGCGAACACTGGTCGCCGGCTGTTGCTCGAGAATTGGCTGCTCAGGACGGCTTGCTGTTGACCGAGCAGCACTGGAAGGTCATCTCGGCGTTGCGGAACTTTCATGCGCAACACTCGCGAGTGCTCAATAACCGCGCACTGGTTGCCCTGTTAAGAGACTCGGGTGTTTTGGTCGGCAATGTCGCCGATCAGTTAAAGCAGCTCTTCAATCCGGTGAGTCCGGTTTCCCAGATCGCCAGAGTCGCAGGCTTGCCGAAAAGCAGAAGCTGTTTCGAGTACCGCTCTTTTTAGACTGTGGCCTTCGGGAACCCAGGTCGGGCTGTTTCTCCGCTGTTTTCCCTGCGATGGATGCCGACTGGAGCGGGCAGAGTTACATATTCGGATAATTGGGGCCACCGCCACCTTCAGGGGCAATCCAGGTAATGTTTTGTGCGGGATCCTTGATATCGCAGGTTTTGCAGTGAATACAGTTCTGGGCATTGATGACAAACTCAGGCTGACCATCCTGTTCAACCACTTCATAGACTCCCGCAGGACAGTAGCGTTGTGCCGGCTCGTCGTACTCGGGCAGGTTTTGCTGAACAGGTATGCTTGAGTCTTCCAGCTTCAGGTGACAGGGCTGGTCCTCTTCGTGGTTGGTGTTGGACAGGAACACCGAAGACAGCAGGTCAAATGAAATTTTGTTGTCGGGTCGGGGGTAGTCGATTTTTCTGGCTTCAGACGCCGGTATCAGGTTGGCGGAATCGGGCGTTTCGTCCTTGAACGTGTAAGCCATGCCCGACAGGAGTTTCTGTTCCAGCCAGGTATAGCCGGCACCTGCAAGCATTCCGCCCTTGTGCAGGGCGGCACCGGTATTGCGGGCGGCATACAACTCTTCATACAGCCAGCTTTTTTTGATTGACTCCACATAACTTTCCAGATTTTCGTGGCCGTCGCCGCTCTTCTCTGTAGCCGCCAAAGCGTCGAACACGGCCTCTGCTGCCAGCATGCCCGATTTCATCGCAGTATGGCTGCCCTTGATCTTCAGCGGATTGAGGAAGCCGGCGTCGTCGCCGGCCAGCAGGGCACCCGGTACGCTGAGTTCGGGCAGGGCGTTGAGCCCACCCTTGACGATGGCTCGTGCACCATAGGCCACTCGCTTGCCGCCCGAAAGCATTTCCGCTATCAGGGGGTGATGCTTGAACCGTTGAAACTCCTTGAACGGATTCAGATAAGGGTTTTTGTAGGACAGGTCGACAATCAGCCCGACGGCAATCTGATTGTTCTCCAGGTGGTAGAGGTAGGCTCCTCCCGTTGCCTGAGTAGTGTGACCGAGCGGCCAGCCCACGCTGTGAACGACCTTGCCGGAGACATGCAGTGCAGGGTCAGCATCCCACAACTCCTTAAATCCGATGGCGTAGTGTTGTGTACCTGTTTTGCGTGCCAGCCCGAACTTCTCTATCAATTGCTTGCCCAGGTGCCCCCTGCAACCCTCGCACAGCAGAGTATATTTCGCCAGCAGCCGGTATCCTGCCTGGTGGTTGGCTTTGGGTTTGCCGTTTCTGTCGGTACCCATGTCTCCAGTCAGGACTCCTCCGACACTGCCGTCCTCATTCTGGATGATTTGCTGGGCTGCGAATCCCGGAAAGATATTGACCCCCAGTTGTTCCGCCTGCTCGCCCAGCCAGCGGCACAGATTTCCCAATGACAGCACATAGTTCCCCTTGTTGTGGCTGGCACCGGGAACAAGAAAATCAGGAATTCGGATGCGGTGAGTGTCGTTGACGAGATAAAAGAAGTGATCCTCGGAGACCGGAGTATTCAGAGGTGCCCCCCTTGCTTGCCAATCGGGAAAAAGCTCATTCAGGGCAGTGGGTTCGAAAACTGCTCCCGACAGAATGTGCGCGCCTATTTCAGCACCTTTTTCAACCAGAGCTACACTGATTTCCACTCCTTCCTTTTGGGCTCTTTGCATCAGCCGACAGGCCGCCGATAATCCAGCCGGCCCGCCGCCTACAATGACCACATCAAATTCAAGGGTTTCGTTTTCAGTCTCCGCCACTCGCAAGCACTCCTTTCAAGTTGATCTCTGGTTTCATCACCTTGTGTGCAAATGATGAAAAAATGTCAGCTTTCTGTAGCTCAATAGTATTACAGAAATGCGCAGGCAGGAGAGCCAGGTTGCAGTCAAATCGCTTGTCAAGCGCAATAGTCTTCGACAATTCACATTCGACATATTCGAGAGCTTGAGCACAGAGACAAGGGTGAGCAGCGAGCAGCCTTCTCAGCCTCTTTGAAAATCGCATACTCATCGATTGTTCTGGAAGGCGGCTTCCATCGCCCTTTTTTCCAGGACGAAGCGAGGACTGTTCGGCCTGCGAAGACTCCGCCTGCTTTCCGAAGCCGGAAACCCTGGTTCAGGTTGTAAAAATATCAATACATGCTAAAATGACCGGCCCTATCGCTGAAGGTTGGATTCGGCGAGTTCTTTAAAAAACAGGATTGTTGAAAGCTATTAGTGTGGGCATCCGTTGATCGGATGCTTGGCGTAGGCGGGCTTTTCATAACGCCTCTTTTGAGGTAGCTGAAGAGTTCCGGCCTGAAATTTTGTCTTTTTGAGTGCTTGAAAGTACTTGAAATCAGCAGAATTTCGAATGTTCGACGTAAAATTGAAGAGTTTGATCATGGCTCAGATTGAACGTTGGCGGCAGGCTTAACACATGCAAGTCGAACGGTAACAGGAAGTGCTTGCACTTTGCTGACGAGTGGCGGACGGGTGAGTAACACGTAGGAATCTACCCATTCGAGGGGGATAGCCCGGGGAAACCCGGATTAATACCGCATAAGCCCTGAGGGGGAAAGGTGGCCAATTCTTGAAAGCTGCCGCGATTGGATGAGCCTGCGTCGGATTAGCTTGTTGGTGGGGTAATGGCCTACCAAGGCGACGATCCGTAGCTGGTCTGAGAGGACGATCAGCCACACTGGGACTGAGACACGGCCCAGACTCCTACGGGAGGCAGCAGTGGGGAATATTGCGCAATGGGCGAAAGCCTGACGCAGCCATGCCGCGTGTGTGAAGAAGGCCTTAGGGTTGTAAAGCACTTTCAGAGGTGAAGAAAGGCGACAGACGAATACCCTGTCGTTTTGACGTTAGCCTCAGAAGAAGCACCGGCTAACTCCGTGCCAGCAGCCGCGGTAATACGGAGGGTGCTAACGTTAGTCAGAATTACTGGGCGTAAAGCGCACGTAGGCGGTTTGCCAAGTGGAATGTGAAAGCCCCGGGCTCAACCTGGGAATTGCATCCTAAACTGGCAGGCTAGAGTACGGTAGAGGGAGGTAGAATTTCATGTGTAGCGGTGGAATGCGCAGATATATGAAGGAATACCAGTGGCGAAGGCGGCCTCTTGGACCGATACTGACGCTGAGGTGCGAAAGCGTGGGGAGCAAACAGGCTTAGATACCCTGGTAGTCCACGCCGTAAACGATGAGAACTAGCCGTTGAAGATCCTTTGGGTTTTTAGTGGCGCAGCTAACGCGATAAGTTCTCCGCCTGGGGACTACGACCGCAAGGTTAAAACTCAAATGAATTGACGGGGGCCCGCACAAGCGGTGGAGCATGTTGTTTAATTCGATGCAACGCGAAAAACCTTACCACCCCTTGACATCCCCAGAACTGCTCAGAGATGAGTGGGTGCCTTCGGGAATTGGGTGACAGGTGCTGCATGGCTGTCGTCAGCTCGTGTCGTGAGATGTTGGGTTAAGTCCCGTAACGAGCGCAACCCCTATCCTTAGTTGCCAGCGGCTCAGGCCGGGAACTTTAAGGAGACTGCCGTTGATAAAGCGGAGGAAGGCGGGGACGACGTCAAGTCATCATGGCCCTTAAGGGGTGGGCTACAAACGTGCTACAATGGGAGACACAGAAGGTCGCAACCTGGCAACAGCGAGCCAATCCTCAAAATCTCTCGTAGTCCGGACCGCAGTCTGCAACTCGACTGCGCGAAGTCGGAATCGCTAGTAATCGCGAATCAGAATGTCGCGGTGAATACGTTCCCGGGCCTTGTACACACCGCCCGTCACGTCATGGGAGTGGGTTGCAC
>RKSB01000159.1 GCA_007571095.1 K189A clade bacterium
AAGGCCCCGTAAAGCGCGCTTCTGGCCTGGCCCTGTGACATTCTGCTGTGCACAGAAAAAGAGTCATAGGCATCCAGAAAGGCTTGTTTTTCAATACCGAACCGAGTCAGAAAATCGGCCACTCTTTCAGGTGTCTTGAGGTTGACTCGCCGCTTGTGAAGAGCGTCAAAAAAAGGGCGGTGAGTTTTGTCAAGGATATCCAGTTCCTCCAGAGCGTAATAGGTTCGGGCATAGTGTGCCCAGAGTTCGTTGCCAAAAACCGCAGGCGTTCGCCGAAACAGAATGTCATCGGGTAGCTGGCTTGTCCATTCGTCCAGCCAGGGTTTAAGCCGAAAGCAGTGGATGCAACCGTAGGAAAACAGCTCCATCACCTCAATTTTATCGGGATTCGGCGATTCCACAGGAAGTTGCAACAGCTTGTAGTGCACACCCTCGACGTATCGAGAATCCTCAGCCCCCACAGCCTCTCTTGTCTGGGCCTGAAGACAAGCCGTTCCGAGTAGCAGGACTACCCAGACCAGGCTTCTGGACAGTCTGCCCGAAAGCCTGACTTTAGTGCAGGCCATAGAGGTAGTTCGCCAGTGCCTTGATTTCTCGATCGTTCAGGCGGGCGGCGTTCTGCTGCATGATGAGGCCAAAGGAGCTTTCGTTGCCTCGGGCCCGGCTACGATAGTCCTCCAGGGATTTGATGGTGTAGGCGGGCAGTTGCCCCGACAACCTCGGAAAGCCGGCCAGCCGGTTGCCTTCTCCACGGGGTGAGTGGCAGGCAGCACAGGCGGCTATGTTACGTTCAAGCAGGCCACCCCGATAGATCTGTTCGCCGAGTACCAGCAGGGCTTCGTCGCCGTCCGCACCACCCAGTGCAGGTGTTTGTTGTGCGTAAAAGGCGGCCATATCGGCAAGATCCTGTTCGGACAGGTTATCCAGTTGGCCGGTCATCAGGGGAGCAGAACGCTGGCCGCTTTGTATGGCTTTCAATTCCCTGAGCAGATACCGAAAGTTTTGGCCTGCGATGGAGGGGTAAAGATCGTTTTGGCTGTTGCCATCCTGGCCGTGGCAGGCAATGCAGGTGCCGACCTTGCCCTGCCCGGCGAGAGCATCACCCTCTATGGCTTCTACGCCCAGAACTCGGCCGTGAAGGAAAAACGCAAACAGGCTGACGAGCAGAAGAAATTTTTTCACGCTGTACCTGGAACTTCCATGCCAGGACTTCGCCGTGAAGAAAAAACCAAAAGGCCGACGAACTGAATTAATTTTTTCACGCCAGGTTTGTACTCTTGAGTGAGTGTCTTGTGAGCGTCTTGGGGGCGTCGATCAGGATAGTTGAATTTTCCAGCCACCGCTATTATATGAGTCAGCCGATAGGACTACAAGGCAGGCCCGTCAGGCTTTTCGGCAAAGCAACCGAGTCAGTAAAGCAACCGAATGAGATACCTGCCTGATATATTATAATGACCCTGTGGCTGGTCGAACGTTTTGTCGTTGGCCGGCTGAACAGAATGACAAAGAGGTTTGGAGGGTTACTATGGAAGATGCCGCCGCCGCCCCCGCACAGCCGGACAAGATTCTGGTGGTGGACGATGAGCCTGATCTGGAGCATCTGGTACGCCAGCGAATGCGCCGCGAAATTCGTTCGGGGAAGTACGCTTTTGTTTTTGCCCGCAACGGAGTAGAGGCTCTCGAAATTCTGAATGGAGACGAAAGCATTGACATAGTGCTGTCTGACATCAATATGCCGCAGATGGATGGACTGACTCTGTTGAAGCAGATACCCGAGGTCAACCCCGACATTCGTTCGGTGATTGTCTCTGCCTATGGCGACATGAAGAACATTCGAACGGCGATGAATCGGGGAGCCTTTGATTTCATCACCAAGCCGATTGACTTTGAGGATCTGAAGATCACGGTCAAGCGGGCACTGGAGCACCTGATGCTCTGGCGCGAGGCCCTGTCGTCCCGAGACAAGCTGGTTGCCCTGCAGCAGGAGCTTGACGTAGCCAGCTCCATTCAGCGCTCCATTCTTCCGACTGAGTTTCCTGCCTGTCCGGTCGCCGAGATCTATGGCGACATGAAGCCCGCCCGCAATGTCGGAGGAGATTTTTACGATGTTCAGCAGATTTCCGATGACTTGATCGGAATAGCGATCGCCGATGTATCAGACAAGGGCGTGCCGGCCGCCCTGTTCATGATGTCTTGCTACACCCTGCTCAGGGCGGAGATACGTTCGGATGCAGAGTCGCTGGCGCAGGTTCTGGGCAATGTCAACCAACAGCTGACCGAAAACAACGAGTCGATGATGTTCGTAACCCTGTTTTACGCTGTTTACAACATCAGAACAGGCGAATTGCGTTACGTTAACGGAGGGCACAATCCACCCCTGCTCGTCTCTGCCGACGGGTCTTCCGAGGAAATCCCGCAGGTCAAGGGTGTTGCCCTCGGAGTTGCTGTGGATGCCCGGTTTGAACAGTCCTCGGTAACCCTTTCGCCGGGTGATTCGGTGATTTTTTATACGGACGGAGTAACCGAAGCCGAAGATGCCGATTTCAACCTCTTCGAACTGGACCGCCTGAAGGCAATTTTTTCTGCTGGCGGGCCTCTCAAGGCCAAGGATGCCAACGATTCGGTTTTTCAGGCGGTCAAGGATTTTGCCCTCGATAATCCGCAATCGGACGACATTACCTGCGTCACTCTGGTTCGTACCGGCTAGTTCCTCATTCAACTCGAGTTGCAGGATCATGGCTTTTTTGAAAATCAAGGCAGGGAAGGCAGGTAGCCTGCGGGAATGACCACGACTCGTGTAACACTCAAGTCCAGAGCAGAAGATCTGGATCTGCTTGACGATATTCTGGACAAGGTGTCGGAGAGCGAGTCCTGGGACGACAGGCTGACCAATCAACTCAGGCTGGTACTGGAAGAATTGATTGTCAATGTCATCAACTATGCGTATGACGATCTCGATGATTCCCTGCACGATATCGAATTGTCGATTGATTCGAACCCCGAACAGGTGGTGATCGAACTGGCCGACGATGGAAAACCCTTTGATCCGCTGAAAGATGCACCCTCGCCGGATTTGAAGGCGGATGTCGAGTTCAGGCCGGTCGGCGGCCTCGGCATTCATCTGGTGTTCAAGCTGACCGACTCTGTCGCTTATGTTCGGGAAGAAGGCATCAACAGGTTGACCGTCACCAAACGGAGAGCCTCCGGCCAGTGAAGCCAGTAGCAACAAGTCTTCTGCGAAGATTTGCCGCTCGCGGCGTCTTTCCTGCGGTTCTTCTGCTGAGTGCTTCTGGCCTCTCGGCCCAGGATTTACCCGAGGTAAGCGGAGAAGCGGCTTCTCCTGCGAGCACTCAATTCAGTAGTAGTGTGCCGACTTCGGTCATTCTGGGAGTCACTGACGTTGCCGTTGTTTTCGGCCAGTCGGCACCCCTGAGTGGGCCAAACGCACAAATCGGCCTGGAAGCCCGTTTGGGAATTCTGGCGGCGTTTAACGAAATCAATCAAAAGGGTGGCGTACATGGCCGAAGGGTTCAACTGGTTACTCTCGATGATAACTACGAGCCAGGCAAGGCGATCCGTAATGTCAAGCGGTTAATCGAAAAGGACGGCGTCTTTGCCCTGATCGGCAACGTGGGCACTTCTCCTGTGCGCGCCTCGGCACCCATTTCCGCCGAAGCCGGTGTCCCTTTTATTGCTCCTGTTACAGGTGCCGCCGAGTTGCGGGCGCGCTGGCAGAACATGATGCATCTGCGCGCCTCTTACGATCAGGAAACCGAAGCCATGATCGATCATCTGCTCAATGATCTGTCGATTAGTCGAATTGCCGTGCTGTATCAAAACGATTCTTTTGGTCGGGATGGCTTTGAGGGCGTTTCGCTTGCCCTCAGCCGACGCGGCGCGAAAGTGGTGTCGAGCGGCTTTTATGAACGCAATACCTCCGCCATCAAGCAGGCGTTGCTGGAGATTCGGCAGGGCAAGCCCGAGGCAGTCATCATCATTGCATCCTATCCAGCGGCTGCTCAATTGATTCTATGGTCGAGGTTTATCGGGTTTAATCCGGTGTTCATGAATATTTCATTTGTCAGCAGCAATGCGCTGGCGCGTGAACTGGGTTCAAAGGGCGGCGGTGTTTTCATGACTCAGGTAGTACCCTTTCCGACTTCGCCGGATCTGGCCGTTACTCAGGCTTACCAGAAGGCACTGGCCACAGTGGCACCCGAGACAGAACCAGGCTTCACTTCCTTTGAGGGCTACCTGACAGGCCGTTTGGTTACTCACATTCTTGAGGAATGCGGCCGCAACCTGACTCGGGAGATGTTTCTTGACGCCTTTCGCAACGCCGGCCTGATCGATCTGGATGATTTTCAGTTGTATTACAGCGAGGGAATCGACCAGGGATCACAGGCTGTGTTCCTGACGGTGCTTGACGAAGAAGGGAACTACAGACCAATCACTAGACTTACGGATGCCGTGAATGCGGAAATTACTGGCCAGGATACCAACAATCCGCTTTAAGATTTCTACCCAGCTATATATGGGTATTGGCTTTGTGGCCATCATCTGCCTGATTACGAGTCTGGTCAGCTGGTTGTCGTTCAGGCATATCGAAGAAGTCCAGAAGGGTGTCAACGAAGTCAGCGTACCCGAACTCAGAAGTGCCTTTGGTATCGCTCAGAGAAGTGCCAGCCTGGTGGATGTCGCTCCTCGGTTGCTGGCCGCCACATCGGCTCTGGAACTGGAGGAAATTTTTTCCAGCATCAGCATGGAAAGGGCCTTGTTTGAAGCCCGGTTGTTGTCTCTGATCGGTGGAACCAGAGGCCGGACCAGAACGCCTGGCAGCGCCAACCCGGAGCAGTATTACCAACGTATTCGTGAGGTAGGCAATGAGTTGATCGACAACACGGAAGAGATCAAGAAAACCATGTTGCAACGTTTTGAGTTGTCCGAAGCAGCCGATCAAATCAGAAGAAAGGTACAGGCCATAGAGCCTCAGTTGAACCGCATACTGGTCCCCCTGATTGACGACCAGATTTTCTACAACATGACCGGATACAGGGTTCTGGGTGCGCCACCGGCACCGCTGGAAGAGTATAGATCGGAGGTGGAAGTGTTTCGCTACCAGACGCTGGTTGGCCTGCAGGAGTCGGTTAATCTGGTGGCTGTGATTCTGAGTAATGTATTCAGTGTTGAAAGTGCGTCTTTGCTGGTCCCTTATCGTGAGCGTTTTGATTCGGTTTCAAGGGGTGTTCGGCGGCATCTGAGAGGCTTTACGAGTTTTTCAAACGCCAACGGAGAGGTTTCCGACCTGTTTCAACAGCTTATAGACCTGGGCGACGGCGAGGACAATGTATTTACCCTGCGCGACAAGGAACTGGCCCTCGACGACCAGCAAAACTCTCTGCTGGCAGACAACCGGAGCCTGGCTATAGAGTTGGTGGCGGTGATCGAGCGGATTGTAAATCAGGCGGGTGAGTCCGCTTCAATTGCCAGAAAAGCCTCTGAGGAAGCCATATACACCAGCAACATCACTCTGCTGTTCCTGAGTATTTCAAGCATTCTCGGAGCCATTCTCGTCGGCCGTCTGTTTGTCGGCCGATTCCTGATTCGACGGCTGGAGTGGTTGGCCAATCGAATGCACCAGATGGCCGAGGGGGATCTGAAAGAAGAGGTGGTCATGGCCGGCAACGACGAGGTTGCGGACATGGCCAGCGCGCTGGAAATTTTTCGCCTGAGTTCTCTGGAGGCTCTTCGAGTGGACATGGCTGAAAAGCTGGCCAACGAACTCAAGGGTAAAAACGCCGAACTGGAGAGTGTTCTGGGTGAACTCAAGCAGGCGCAGAACCAGATTGTCATGCGAGAAAAGCTGGCTGCTCTCGGCGAACTGACCGCTGGTGTGGCCCACGAAATCAAGAATCCGCTGAACTTTATCAAGAACTTCTCTGAGGCGACGACCGAACTGGTGGACGAGCTGAAAGAGGAGGTCGAAGCGGGCGGAGAAGCGTTGAAGGACGAGCAAAAAGAGATCATCGCTGAAATCAGTGAGGACCTCAAGGGCAACGCAAACCGCATCAGGGAACATTCTGAAAGAGCCAACCGCATTGTTCAGGACATGCTTTCCATGGGCCGAGGCGGCGGCGAACGCTCGATGGCCAACATCAACATGTTGCTGGATGAGCATGCTCGGCTGGCGTTTCACAGTGCCCGTGCGACGGACTCCGAATTTCAGCTCAAGATCGTTCAGGATTTCGACTCGACTGTGGGCGAGGTCGAGGTTATTCCGCAGGACCTGGGCCGGTTATTCCTGAATCTGGTGGGTAATTCCTGCCATGCCACTGACAAGCAGAGACGCAAGCTGCTGGAGAAGGCCGGTGCCGACAGTCATTCCGGAGAAAAGCCGACTATCGACTATGAGCCCACCCTGAACCTGGCCACAAAGCGACACGATGATCATTTCGATGTGATTGTTCGGGACAATGGCTGTGGTATTCCCGAAGAGAATATCGCAAAGATTTTTAACCCCTTCTTCACCACCAAGCCCACCGATCAGGGGACCGGCCTTGGTCTGGCGCTGTCCAGTGATATTGTTCGCGCCCACGGCGGTACTATAGAAGTCCAGTCCAAGCTCGAAGAGTTTACTCAAATCACCGTAAGCATTCCGTTCACACTGTCGAGTACTCAGGGTGGTGACGAAAACGCCGACAAAGAAGCTGGTCAAGAGGAGGTTGTCAGCCTGCAGGCCTGAAGGATTGGCGAATCCTTCGTTTCGAAGGGCATCCCGAAAAGCTTTTCGGCCCGTAAGCTTTGGGCATTTACTGGCTTCATCGGGTTACAATTCCGCTGAATATTCTGCCTTTCCGGCGGCTTGAGCGCGGAAATCGACGAAAGACAGGACTGCCCGTTATGCCCAGCACGCAACAAGAGTATGACGCCGATTCGATCACACTCCTTACCGGCCTTGATCCGGTCCGTCGTCACCCCGCCATGTACACGGACACCAGTAACCCCAATCATCTGGTTCAGGAAGTCGTTGACAACAGCGTCGACGAAGCTCTTTCAGGGTATGGCGACAGGATCGAGGTTACATTGCTTGCCGACGGCGGAATTGAGGTTCTGGATCATGGGCGCGGTATGCCGGTTGATCGTCATTCTCGGCACCGTGTCTCCGGCGTGGAACTCATTCTGACTCGACTGCATGCCGGCGGCAAGTTTACCAATCGAAACTATCTTTACTCGGGCGGGTTGCATGGAGTAGGGGTGTCGGTTGTCAACGCCCTGTCGTCTCGGCTGGAAGTCGAAATCAAGCGAGGCGGCAAATTCTACAAAATGGACTTTGTGGACGGTACACCCGCGAACAAGCTCAAGATCGCCGGCAAGGTTGGACTCAAAAACACCGGTACCCTGATTCGGTTCTGGCCAAATCCCGCCTACTTCAATACCCCTGAACTGGACCTGCTCGCACTGACGCATTTTTTACGTGCCAAGGCGGTCCTTTGTCAGGGCCTGGAGATGCATTTGCATCATCGAAACCGAGAACAGCCGGAGGACAAGGTCTGGCATTACACAGGCGGGCTTGTTCACTATCTGATTGAAGGACTGCAACAGGCCCAAGGCTTGTTGCAGACACCCTTCTCCTTTGAGTTGAAGGAGGACGCCCATGAGATTAATCTGGCCGTACAGTGGCTGGCCGAAGGAAACAGGCCGCCGGTTGCGGAGAGTTATGTCAATCTGATTCCGACTCTTCAGGGGGGTACGCATGTCAATGGTCTGCGCGCCGGCCTGTTTGAAGCCCTGTGTGAGTTCTGTGAATTCCAGAACCTGCTGCCAAAAAATTTCAAACTGACGCCCGAAGACCTCTGGAAGAGCTGTTGCCATGTGCTCGCACTGCGCATGAAGGACCCGCAATTTCGGGGTCAGACCAAGGATCGTCTGATTTCACGACAGGCCGGCAGCCTGGTGTCGGCTCCGGTCAAGGATCGCTTCAGCCTGTGGTTGAATCAGCATACATCGGAGGCCGAGAGCCTGGCTTCGGCGACTATTGAAAACGCTCGTCAGCGCATCAAGTCGGCCGCTCGGACAAGCCGAAAAACGGCTCTGTCAGGCCCTGCACTACCCGGAAAGCTGTCCGACTGTTCAAGCCAGGATATTAGCCAGACCGAGCTTTTTCTGGTTGAGGGCGACTCGGCAGGCGGTTCGGCCAAACAGGCTCGATATCGCGAGTATCAGGCGATACTGCCTCTGCGCGGCAAGATTACCAATGTCTGGGAGGTCGAAGCAGAAGCACTGCCGCAGTTTCAGGAGGTCAACAACATTGCGGTTGCTCTGGGAGTCAGTCCGGGCAGTTCCGATTTATCCGGCCTGCGTTACGGAAAAATCTGCATTCTGGCCGATGCGGATTCTGACGGACTACACATAGCCACTCTGCTGTCCGCGCTTTTTTTAAGGCATTTTCCGAATCTGGTCAGAGAAGGGCATGTCTATGTCGCCATGTCGCCCTTGTACCGTGTGAATGTCGGCCAGGAGGTCGTCTATGCACTGGACGAAGCCGACAAGGATGCCATACTGGCTGACATTGCGGCCAGCAAAAAGAAGGGCAAAGTGGAAATTCAGCGATTCAAGGGTCTCGGCGAGATGAATCCCC
>RKSB01000083.1 GCA_007571095.1 K189A clade bacterium
GAGAATAGATAGAGGCTAATGGGTATATACGTCTGTCGGTCTGTCTTCGGCCTTCTCTGATTTGAAGAGAAGCAACCGCAGGAATAGTTAAATTAGACTGAACGGATAAAAAAGTCATCGGCTCTCAGGCTGGACCAAATGGTTTGCTTGCAAAACTGTTTCTTTACGGCAATCGGCTTTAGAATAATTCGCAAACGAAGTTTCGGCAGAAGCAGTCGGGTTGATGCAAGTGAGGCAGTATGGGTGAAATCGCCAGTTCCCTGAGAGGAAATGTCTATATGCTGGGAGCCATGCTTGGGCAAACCCTGATTCAGGCAGAAGGCAAGGACTTTTTCGACAAGATAGAGGCTATTCGCCAAATGGCCAAGGATGCTCGACTGGACGGTGCCTATGACCATCATTCGCTGGCCGATTTCCTGAGTCGCCTGAGCAACGAAGAAATGCTTTCGGTGGCTCGTGCCTTCAGCCACTTTCTCAATCTGGCCAACACCGCCGGCTCGCATCACCAGATATCGAGACAATCCGACGAGAATCAGTCGCCCATGCAGATTCTGAGCAGGTTTTTTGATGAGATGACGACAGCAGGACACTCTCGGGAAAACCTGATGGACTGCCTGGAGACGCTTTGTATAGAGCCTGTGCTGACGGCTCATCCCACCGAGATCGTTCGCCGAACCTTCATTCATAAATACAACGAGATTGTTGCCCTGCTTTCGGAACTGGAACTGGATGCCCGTACGCAGAGCGAGGAAAACATCATCTGGCGAAGAATAGACGAACTGATTACGCAGATGTGGCGTACTCGGGATTTCCGAAAAAGTCGTCTGACACCGGTGGATGAGGCGAGATGGGCCTTTTCGATTGTAGAAAATGCCCTGTGGGATGCCGTGCCGGCTTTTCTTCGTCAATTGGATACGTTTTGCCAGAGGGAGTTTGACCAGCCATTGCCGCCGGCTTTCGCACCCGTTCGCTTTGTCTCCTGGATGGGCGGAGACCGTGACGGCAACCCCAATGTGACCGCCAAAATCACGCGCGAGGTGTTGCTGCTCAGCCGCCTGAAGAGTATTGAGCTTTACACCGACACCATTCAGGAGCTTTTTGACGATCTGGCGGTTGCCGACTGCAGCGAAACCCTTGCTCAAAAGACCGGCTTTGCGCATGATCCTTACCGGCATTCGTTGCGAGAATTGATCCGGTTGCTGCAGAAAGGCCGGCAGGACCTGGAGGCTGCCCTTGCGAACCCGAGCTTCTCGGGGCCTTTTGCACTCTCTTCTGCCGACCAGCTCTGGGAGCCGCTTTTTGAGTGCTATTCGTCGCTGTGTGCCTGCGGCATGGAGAAGATCGCAAACAGCCGGTTGCTGGATCTATTGCGTCGCGTTCAAAGCTTTGGCATTCACCTTACTCGGCTGGATATTCGCCAGGAGAGCAGCCGTCATGCTCGCGCACTCCAGGAGTTGACCGACTATCTGGGTGTTGGCGATTACAGCCAGTGGGACGAAGCCGGAAAGCAGGCTTTTCTGCTGGCAGAACTGCAAAATCCTCGACCGCTTATTCCAGCCGACTGGCAATGCTCGGATGAGACGCAGGAGGTGCTGGATACCTTTCGGGAAATCGCCCGACACCCGCCGACAGCCTTTGGCCTGTATATCATCTCCATGGCCAGGGAAGCCTCCGATGTCCTCTCGGTGCAATTGTTGATGAAGGAGTGTGGTTGCCGGCAGTTGCTTCCGGTGGCACCTCTTTTCGAGACGCTGGATGACCTGAACCATGCCGCTCAGGTGATGGAGGCGTTGAGCGGTGTAGGCTGGTATCGCCGAGCCACCGGCGGCAAACAAACCATCATGATCGGCTATTCGGACTCGGCCAAGGATGCCGGGGCGCTGGCGGCCTCCTGGGCGCAGTATTCGGCACAGGAAAGGCTGATAGAGGTTTGTCGGCGGCAGGAGATAGAACTCACTCTGTTTCATGGCAGGGGAGGGACCATTGGCAGGGGTGGTGCACCGGCGCAGGTTGCCCTGTTCTCACAGCCTCCCGGCTCTCTTCAGCAGGGGCTTCGAGTTACCGAACAGGGCGAGACCATTCGCGCCAAGTTTGGCGTTCAGTCGCTGGCTGTCAAAAATCTGGCGTTTTATGCCACCGCCATCGTTCGGGCCAATCTTGAACCGCCGCCCGCACCTCTGCCAGAGTGGCGGAAGGTCATGGACAGGGTTGCCGACTCGTCCTGTGCTGCCTACCGCAGGGTTGTTCGCGAAAACAAGGATTTCATTCGCTACTTTCAAACCGTCACGCCGATACAGGAGTTACCCGTACTTCCTCTCGGTTCAAGGCCTGTTCGACGCAAGAAATCAAGCAGCATCGAGAGTCTTCGAGCCATTCCCTGGATTTTTGCCTGGAGCCAGAACCGGCTGATGCTCCCCGCCTGGCTGGGTGCCGGCGAGGCTTTGAAGGAGTGCCTGGATGCTGGCGGCCTGGAGACGCTGAGGGACATGTGCCAGAACTGGCCGTTTTTTTCTGCTCGCCTGTCCTTGTTGCAGATGGTCTATGCCAAGAGCGACAGGGCACTTTCGCAGTACTATGACTCGGTGCTGCTGGATTCGAAGGAGGATTCGAGGCTGGGTCAGGCGTTACGCGCACAGCTGGCTCAGGATATGGATACCGTCAGCGAAATCGGCCATTCGAGCCAGTTGACGGAGGATATCGAAACGCTCAAAAGGTCCATCGAGTTGCGCAACACCTATGTTGATCCCCTGAATGTTTTGCAGGCGGACCTGATCAGGCGATACCGGGCACTTCAGGAAGTCGGCGGCGAGGACGAGCAGATAGAGCAGGCATTGATGATGACGCTTGTGGGCGTTTCTGCCGGACTGCAGAACACTGGCTGAGTTCCATTTCCGAGTCTGGTCAGGTTCTTACGCTT
>RKSB01000187.1 GCA_007571095.1 K189A clade bacterium
TCCCAATACCTGCTCGGCGACTGAGTCGTACTGAATTTCGCTGGTGCCACCCAGCAGGGATGAGGCTCGCTCTCGAAGCAGGCTTGTGATCGCCGACAGAGCGAATTCCGGCCCGATGGCTCCCTCGTTGTCCAGATAGAGAGGATTCGGGTAAGGGATGGCGTAGTGGCCGCAGGCCTCCGTTACAAGTTCGGCTATATGCTGCCGTACTTCTATTCCCCTGATTTTCAGGACGGCGGACTCGGCGGCCGAAGCACATCCTCGCTCGGTTTGCGAAAGTGCCCGCAGTTCGGTCATCTCGAGAGCCATCAACTCAATTTCCACGGCATCCATTCGGCGACGGAAGTAGGGGTCTTTGTCCAGCCTTGTATCGTTCGACGGAGTTTTCGAAGCGATTTGTCTGAGCCGTTTGAACTCCACCTGCAAACGGGCCGCTTCGGCGAGGGCAAGACGTTCTTGATCTCGCAACTGCTCGGCGTAGGCCAGACCCCCGCCCTCCTCGCCGATTCTCTGGTCAACCGGTACTCGAACATTGTTCAGAGTCACAGTACTCAGCTTGTGAGCATTCCCGAGAGTGACAACCGGCTCCAGACCAACGCCTTCGGAGTGCATATCGAGCAACAGAAAAGTCATGCCGACTTTCGGCTCAGCGGAGGTGCGAACCAGACAAAACATCCAGTCGGCAGACTGTGCCTCGGCGACCCAGGCCTTGGTGCCGTTGAGAAGGTAGTGGTCATCGAGTCGCAGGGCGGTGGTCATCAGAGCCGCCAGATCAGAGCCGGCACTCGGCTCTGAATAGCCCTGGCACCATTGCACTCGGGCCTCTCGTATGGGCGGAAGAAACCTCCGCTGTTGTGCCCTGGTTCCCCAGGTACAGAGCAGCGGCCCCACAATGCGGGCTCCGAGAGAGTTTGCCGGCGGACACTCCGCTTTCGCCAGCACTCGATTCCAGATGTAATGCTGAGTCGGCGTCCAGCCGGTTCCGCCAAATTCAACCGGCCAGTGTGGCACCGACCAGCCCGCCTGAACCAGAGCATTCCACCAGTCCTGTTGGTATTTTTTTTCGGTTTTCGGGCGACTGTCGGCGGCCTTGAGCCGACGTGCCTCTCGGGGCCAGTGCTGATTGATAAACCGCTCCACCTCTTTTTGAAAGGCTGCGTCCTCCGGTTTCAGGGAAAGGTTCATGGTCAACCAGAGCCAAAGAGGGTGCTCGGTTTGATACCAGCCACCTTTTCGGAACCTTTCAGGCAGAGGCTACGGCTGCCTTTGGAGAAAATTTGCCAGATTTCGGCGGGCCTGAGAGCGTATATAATCACCAGTGCGCTTTTTTGACAGGAGACTTCGAGTGACTGAATCAACACAATACCAAACAATACTTTTCGATGTGAAAGAGGACATTCTGACCATCACCCTGAACAGGCCCGATCGAATGAATGCCTTCAATGCAAGGATGATGCACGAATTGATCAATGCCTTTGATCAGGCGGATGCGAATGACGAGGTCAAGGCCATCATAGTAACCGGTGCAGGACGGGCATTCTGTGCCGGTGCCGACCTGGCTCGTGGCGGCGACACCTTCAACGCACAAACCAACCCCGACCGACATACAGAGTTGAGCCGAGACGGCGGCGGACAGCTCACTCTGCGTATATTTGAATGTACCAAGCCGATCATTGCTGCGATCAACGGCCCGGCGGTTGGCGTCGGCATCACCATGGCACTGCCGATGGACATTCGGCTGGCCAGCGAAACGGCTCGTATCGGGTTTGTATTCGCTCGCCGAGGCATTGTGCTGGAAGCCTGCTCAAGCTGGTTTTTACCGAGAGTGGTCGGGCTCAGCCAGGCCCTTGAGTGGACCTATACGGGCCGACTGTTCTCTGCCGAGGAGGCTCATGCTGGCGGGCTGATCAAGACACCCTGCAAGCCGGACGAGCTTCTGCCCGCAGCTCACAAGATCGCCCGAGAAATCGCCGATAACACATCGGCGATCTCGGTCTCCCTGACTCGGCAAATGCTCTGGAAATTGCAGGGCGCAGACCACCCCATGGAGGCCCACAAAATCGACTCTCGGGCACTTCACCACATAGGGCAGTCGGCAGACGCAAAAGAGGGCGTAGAGTCCTTCCTGGAAAAAAGACCGGCACGTTTTCCGAACAAGGTCAGTCAAGACATGCCCGACTTCTATCCCTGGTGGCAGCCTCGGTCTTTTGAATGACCCGGCGACTCGTCGGCTCGCACGAGTTGATGCCGAAGCACCAGTCTCGTCTTTACTCTTTTTGAGGCGGTAGAGAGTGGCCTGCCACCGAGCCCGAAACACAGGGCTTCGAGACCCGCACTCTACTCTTTTGGCCACTCTGCTACCTTGAAAGGCTTGATTTGACAGCCAGACTGACCGATCGGGCCGGCATCATTCGACGGCTACTTCGGCTGGTTGTTGCGGCCTGCCTGGGCTTAAGTCTGGCGAGTTGCCAGTACATCGCCCTGATCGGCGGCCAGCAGGTTGAAAATCTGGCGGTCAGCCCGGCAGACAAGAGGCACTATCAGGCGGTCGTCCTCGACAACGGCATGCGCATTCTGCTGGTACAGGATGCGTTGGCGGAACGCAGTGCCGCGGCCATGGCGGTCAATGTCGGCAGCTATCAGGATCCGGCCGGCCGTGAAGGGCTTGCACATTTTGTCGAGCACATGCTGTTTCTGGGGTCTGAACGCTTTCCTCGCGCAGATGACTTTACCCGCTTTGTTGCTCTTCACGGAGGCCGTTACAACGCTTACACCGCCAGCGATCACACCAATTTCTTTTTCGATATAGAGCCGAGCCGCTTCTACGCCGGGCTGGATCGCCTGTCCGAGATTTTTGCGGCCCCTCTGTTCAACCCCGAGTATGTTGACAAGGAGCGCAAGGCGGTCGAGAGCGAATATCAGTTGCAACGCTCGGATGACAACTGGCGCATCAGTGCGGCCAGACGGCAGGCGATGAATCCACAACATCCGGCCGCAAGATTCAATACGGGCAACCTGCAAACGCTGGCCGATAAAGACACTTCTGTTCGGGACGATCTGCTGAGTTTTTATCGCCGCTATTATCGTGCCGACTCAATGGTCCTGGCGCTGGTCAGCCGGCACGCCCTGTCCACGCAGTTGCGTTGGGTGAGAGAACTCTTCGGCAGGCTGCCGATATCCGAGCCGGTGCCCCACAGCCCGTTGAAGGCCCCTCTGTTCAGACCCGACCAGTTGCCGGCCCTGCTGCATATCAGGCCAAAAAAAGAACTGAAAACGCTGACATTTACTTTTCCGGTACCGCCCCTGCAGCTTCATTACCGGTCGAAGCCAGGCCACTACATAGCCCATCTGCTGGGTTCGGAGTCAAAAGGCAGCCTGTACGCCTGGCTTAAGGACAGAGGGTGGATCGAGAGCCTGTCGGCATCCAGCGGACCCTTGTGGCGAGGAGACAGCGCCATCACTCTGCGTATGGCATTGACCGAGACCGGCAGCCAGCAGTGGCAGTCCGTAGGCGATGCTCTGTTTGCCTATATTCGTTATATTCGAGACCATGCCGTAGACCGTTGGCGTTTTGACGAAATAAGCCGAATGCTGGCACTTGAGTTTCGTTTTCCGTCTCGTTCATCGTCCTATCACTATGCTCGCCAGCTATCCGCCGCCGCGTTTGATTATCCTTTTGTCGATCTGCTGAGGGCACCCTATGTGATGGATAGATGGTCGCCTGAAACCATCATCCGTTATCTGGATCTGTTGACACCCGAGAGAGCTCTGGTGAGCAGAGTCGACCGACTCTTCAGCACCGACCGAAAAGAACCCTGGTTTGATGTGGATTACCGGTTGAGGCCATTGCCTCGGCCGGTTGTAAACAGATGGTTTGCCGCCACCCTGCCGAGTGCAGTCAGCGCGCCCGAACCCAACCCCTTCATTCCCTCCAATGTGCAGCTGATACCCCTCGAAGACGACAGACAAAAGCCCGCATTCGCCACCCTGCCTCGGCCTGAGCGGATGCCGATGGAGGATATTCGGGCCTGGCACCTGACCGATACCAGTTTTGGGCTGCCCAAAACCCACATGCGCTTTCGCCTGAGCAGCCCCACTCGGGAGCTCTCACCGAAGAGTCAGGCGGCACTGGCGGTTTATCTGGGCCTGGTCGACGAAACGCTGGACGGCGATATCTATCAGGCACAGCTGGCCGGGCTGTATTATTCGCTGGGTTTTGAGGGCGGCGGGCTCACGCTGGCGGTTGGTGGATACAGCGGCAAGCAGGAGGAGTTTCTACGTCAACTGATCACTGCTCTGGTCAAGACTGGAGTCGATTTTGCCGGCGTCGAAGAGCAACGCAAAAAGCTCGCCCTCAGGTGGCGCAATGCTCTGCTGGAAAGGCCTTATATACGGAATATGGCGGCCTTGCAGGAGGCTCTGTTGATACCTGTTTACAGGCCTCAGGAGATGCTGGCCGCATTGGACCAACTGACCGCTGAGGATGTGAAGGCTTGGCGTGCTGCCTGGTTTGAAAAACCCGCCCTGAGCGCGCTTTTTTACGGCAACATAGATCGTTCGCAAGCCGCCCGCTTTGGCGAAATCGTTCAGCAGGCTCTGCCCGCCAGCAGTTCTGTTCAGCCACCCCCTGCACTACAGCTGGTCAAATTGCAGAATGCAGGTAGCCGGATGCATCGAGAAGAGACTCGCCACAGCGACTCAGCTCTGGTGCTTTACGTTCAGGGCCGAGACCAGTCGGACGCCGAGCGTGCTCGTTTTGCACTCTTTTCGCAGATGATTCGGGCGGACTACACAGACTCGCTTCGCACCGAAAAGCAGCTGGGGTATATTGCGGCGGTGCGCAGCCGGACCTGGCTCAAGACGCCGGGCATTGTCTTCGTGATTCAGTCGTCCTCGCCTCCCTCTCGGCTGCTGAAAGAGACGCGCGCCTTCATTCAGGGCTATGGCGAGCACCTGAACGGCATGGATCCGTCGAATTTTTACACCTACCAACAGGCCCTGATTGCTCGAATGCTGGAGCAGGACAACAATCCTCGCAGCCGAGCGGCCAGGCTCTGGAGCGAGCTGCACCTAGGCGAACCGGGCTTTGATTCTCATCGGCGGCTGGCGAAGGCCGTTGACGCCCTGACACCTGGCGACATGGTCAAGTTTCACAAGGATTTTGTCGATGGACTGACCTCTCGAAGCTTTGTCAGCTACAGCGTCGGATCAAACGGAGGCGTGATTGAGGACGACGACTTTCGCACCCTGAGTCAGTTTTATGAACTGAAGGCAGGTCCCGAGGAAGAGCGTTTTCGACTGGACAGATCGGCCGGAGTGCCTTGAGGCGGCAAGTACCCTTTTTTTGAGGACAAAAAAAGACGCGCCTAGAGTTGGCTCTGATTAAACCTGAACCTTTCAAACCGCAGGGCAAGCCGGTCGCGATCCGGATGATCCTCTTTTCGGCGTGGCAGGTGCAGGGATCCTCCATTGAGTTGCTTCAGTGCTTCAAGCATCGGACCATCGCTCTTCTCAAGCAACCGATCCGAGACACGCACTCGATAATCGGGGCTGATGCCGATCAGGTGGGCATCGAAAGCAGCATGATGGATCTTGGAGAGCGGCAGGCCGTTTGTGACGACAGGTTGGCCCAGTCGCTCATGTTTGTCAGAAATGATGTGTGCGGCATCAAGCAACCGCTGTTCTGGCAGGCCGGAGAGAGCACAGCGACCCCGATAGGCGGCAATGACAGCTTCGCGAAATGATCCCTGATGAAGACGTTGTTGGACTTCGCGCAACGCGTAGCGTCGTTCGGGAGCATTTTCAGGAGGAGCCCACTGATCGGGACCACTAAACGCGACTCTCGCTTTCAGGGCATCGGCGTCCCACCCCGAAATAAATGCGGGCAATGCAGCCAGATAGAGACCGGGTGCGACACCGAGGAAATAAATCACCGGCACATTGTTTTCGAGTGCTTCACGCAACAGACGATTGTCGACTGCCTCTGGATTCCTTCCCATGAAGTCATATTCCACCATCTCGCTGCTGTCGAAGATTTGGCGATGCACGTCTCTTTGGTCGTCGTACCAGATGCGCCTGCCGTCTCGAGGAATGGTGGTCTTGATGGAGAGCAGGTAGCGCATTCTTGTCGGTTTGAAGATGCCTCGTGGGCGCGTTAAGAGCGGAATGCGTTCGCCTTCAAAATCAAAGCCTTCTTCGAGTTTTTTTGCTGTCAGATGGCCGTGCAGCTCACTCAGTCTTTGCACATGCTCGAAGGCCGCCTGGCGCATTCGGGTGTCCTGATCCATGTCGTTCATCCAGCGTCTACCAGCCTCTGAAACAACGTTCGTTGTGCCATGCCAGCGCGTTTGGGTCAGGGCGTAACGAGGGCTTGTCCGGTACGGTAATCGACTGGCCGTGAAGACTATAGTAATCTCGGCCGTTTTCGAACTCCTCTCGAATACGGAGACTGACCTCAAAACGAAGCTCAGGTGTCACTGTCACATAGCCTGCACCAAACAGCTGGCGGATGTCGCTTCGCAACAGCAGGCCATTTCGCGCTTCGTGAGTACCATCGTCGCCATAAGGCCGAATGTGTGCAGTTTGCAGTGCCGGCAGGGTTCGCTCTTGAGTGATCGCACAACGTCTCTTATAAGCATCGGTCACCAGCATGCGAAAGGCACCCTCTCCGAGGCGTGGCCGAATCAATTGTGGTTTGCCATGGTGCTCCAAGTCTTCCGTCACACTGGTTGAGCGCAGCCGACTATTGATCGACTCCCACAGGGCCAGCCCTTCGGCGTCACGAGTGTCGTAGGTCTTGAACGTGACGATACGTGGGGACCAACTCTCTGGTACGGGGATCCAGTCGGCCTTCTCAAGAAAGAAGGGTTGGGTGAGGATGCGACAACCAATCGAAGGGTTGTTGCGATCGTCAAAAGTTACCCTTCGATACTTGGCGATGCGTTGCCGCATTTCCTGCTCGGAATGCACACCGTTTGCCCTGCCGAATGCCTTCCAGGCCAGAGAGCAGGGCAGCTGAGTGGCATGAGTGAAAACGCCGCCGCCGACAATAAAGTTGCGGGGTGCATGCAGCTTAAACAGAAACAGCTCGCCTGGTTGCAGCGCTCGGAAATTCACTGCGGAGGGTGCCCAGAAATTGACCTCGGCGAGATTTGGCTGTCGCCGCAACAGCTCAAACCAGTTATCGTCGGTGACGGCAATGACGAGTTTGATGGCCATGATTAGCCTACTTTACTACTCAATGCCCTCTCGTGAAACTCTGTCGTAATGGCCAAAAGCCGCCCGAAGTATTTGCTGAGTCTTGTCTCGGGCTACACGGACGTGTGGTCCGGCGACCAGGCTGTTCAGATGTCTGCCGATGTAATTCTCTTCAGCTACCGGCTTGTTCGCGCAGTCGTCGGGCGGTTTCCACCATGTTGTGCAGTGCCGGTCGAATCTCCTCCCAGCGTCGAGTCTTCAGGCCACAGTCGGGGTTGACCCAGAGCCTCTCGGGATTCACCACTTCACACGCCCGCCGCATCAGCCCGTGCATCCAGGCTTCGTCCGGCACTCGAGGTGAGTGAATGTCGTATACACCGGGTCCGATCTCGTTGGGGTATTCGCGGTCGCTGAATACCTTGAGCAGTTCCATGTTGGAACGCGAAGTTTCAATCGAGATGACATCGGCGTCCAGAGCGATAATCTGTTCAATGATGTCGTTGAACTGGGAATAGCACATGTGGCTGTGTATCTGAGTGTGGCTCAGAGCACCGGCACTGGCCAGACGAAAGCTTCCGACCGCCCACTCGAAGTATGAAGCCCAGTCGGCTTGTCGCAACGGCAGGCCCTCGCGCAGAGCCGGTTCGTCAATTTGCACCGCCTTAAGCCCGGCCTTCTCCAGATCGGCCACTTCGTCCCGCAGGGCGAGGCCAAGCTGGCGGGCCGACTCACCGGGGGCTACGTCTTCGCGCGGAAAAGACCAGCACAGCATGGTGATCGGGCCGGTCAGCATACCCTTGACCGGTTTGTCGGTTAGTTGCTGGGCGTATTGAATCCACTCGACGGTCATCGGCTCGGGCCTGAGGATGTCGCCATAGATGAGAGGCGGCTTGACGCAGCGTGAGCCATAGCTTTGTACCCAGCCGTTGGCGGTGGTCTCCATGCCTTCAAGCAGTTCGCCGAAGTATTCGACCATGTCATTGCGTTCGGGTTCGCCATGTACCAGCATGTCCAGCCCCAGCTTTTCCTGTTCTCGAATGGTCCGCTCAATTTCCTCGTGCATGGCCTGCACATAAGTCTCTTCGCTGATCTCACTCCGTCGCCAACGTCGCCGATAGCTACGAATTTCTCCGGTCTGCGGAAAGGAGCCGATGGTGGTGGTCGGAAACTTGGGCAGGCTGAGCATTTTGTGCTGTAGCTGTGCTCTTTCCGAATAGGGTGCAGGACGCTCGAGGTCGGTTTCGCGCACCGCTGCTGCTCGCTGGACGACCTCGGTCCTGTGTACTCGAGTTGAACGAGCCCGCCCCTCTCGTGCCAGGTCACTGGCTTCGACTGCCTCCATGACCTCGGCGTTCTGAGGATCGGCCA
>RKSB01000088.1 GCA_007571095.1 K189A clade bacterium
TTCGGCCGGTGGACAGGGCAAACAGGGTGAGGGTGGCAACAAACAGCAGCCCGAGGCCCACACTCTCGTATACAGGGTCAACAGGATGCAGCGAAGGCAGCGACCGGTCAGCAGATTTTCGGCGGCGAGTGTTTCTGTGTTTTCTGGATTCCCTGCGGTGTCGTTTTGACATGATGAACAAACCGGCTAACGCCGAAAAACCCATCGAGAACTGAAGTAATAACTCAGCGGCACCGCCGGCAATATAGCCAGCAACTGGGCAAGCCACAAAGGCCACTGTGGAAAGAGGTGAACCAGTAGCACGAAAATGCCAAAGCTCGTCGCGACAACGGTGACAGATGCCAGATGAAAACGCAGATTTCTTTTCAGCCAGCCGGCACTCGGCTGAGTGTGTCGGAAAGTCCACATATCATTGATACAGAAGTTCCACAGTATCGAAATTTCAAGGGCAGCCAGCGAAGCAAGGTACTTGTTTACCTCAAGGCAGATCATGCCCTGAAAGGCCAACACATTGACCACAGTGCCGGTGCCTCCGGTCACCAGAAATTTCGGCAGTGCACCACGACCACGGGAAAAACCCAGAACCAGTGCGTAGACAAAGAATTCGATCAGATCGGAAAGGCGTAATTTGGTCTCGCCGGCCACTCGGTCTCTGAAATATATCGGCAGTTCAACCACCTTTGCGCCCTGCTGGAGCAGACCATCCAGCAGGGCGACCTGAAAGGCGTAACCATCGACCGGCAGATTTTCTACATCAACCTTTTTGAGCATACTGGAACGTATTGCCCGAAACCCGGACGTACAGTCCTGAACGCCTTGTATACCGGCGGTCAACCGAATCAAAAAGTTGCCCCCATAGGTCAGCAACCGCCGAACCAGGCCCCATTTCTCATCCAGTTGCCCGCCTTTGACATGGCGGCTGCCTATGGCAACATCGGCACCCTCATGAATCAACTCAATCAGCCGAGGCACATCGGCTGGATCATGGGAAAAATCGGCATCCATTTGTATCAGGACATCCGCTTCCAGGTCGCCCGAAGCCAGCAACATACCGCGTTTGTAGCCTGCTCCGAGTCCTGCCTTCGGGCCGCTTGACAGATGTATGCGAGGATTCTCGCGAGCACAGGATCGAACCAGGTCGGCGGTGCCGTC
Organism: K189A clade bacterium; assembly: GCA_007571095.1. GTDB lineage: Bacteria > Pseudomonadota > Gammaproteobacteria > Pseudomonadales > Azotimanducaceae > RKSB01. Next base: position 1,153 of record RKSB01000088.1, read on the forward strand.
AGGACTCTCGTCATCGACAACCAGTATTCGAAGATTCTGGTCGAGTTCAGTCAGTCGAGCCAGCAGTGCCTCGATATTGCCCGCTTCGTTGTAGGTAGGAATGACAAGGCAAACCGACAAATCCTGACGGGACATCAACGAAAACCTGAAGTAACAGGGTTACTGTGAGTCAATTTGCGCTTCGGTTTTATCTATATCCGAGGCGGCAAGTAAACCTGACTGGAGCATGCCGAGACCAGAGCGACCAAGAATTTCCTTCAGAGTGTCTGACTGCCTGGCCACGAAAGTGTCGTCGATCAAGGGGTTGTCTTTTCCGTCCCGAGCATTGCTCACAACGACCAGAGCCACGCCTTCGGAAGTACTTACAATCTCTATTGATTCCTTGTCCTGCCGGGGCCTGGGTGCCTCAAAAGCGGCTTGTAGAAGAATGGGTGGTACTTCCAGACTGGATCGAGACACTGCAATCTCCTCCTGCCAGATCAAGCCCCCCAACTCTTCAGCCAACAAGGCCTTGTCTTTGCCGGCGAGTAGTTCTTCTCGCGCGGCATTCATCCGCAAACCGGCCCTTTTGACGGCCTCTTCGTTGCGCAACTCATCTGCAATCAGGGAACTGACTTCCTCAAGCGTCTGCTGCTTTTCGGGAATCCTTTCGATTGTCCTCAAGACTACCGCCAGGCCTTCGTCCAGCTCCAGCACCGGGCTGTTATACCCCTGCTCCAGAACATCTTCGTTAAAGGCAGCCTGGCGAAAGGATCGATAGGTGGTTCGCCCCTCTGTCGGGTCGCTGTAGTGATCTCCGGCCAGGCTGAAGGGAGCGGACACAATGATGGGTAAGCCCAGTATCTCGGAAGCCACTTTGAGGTCGCCCGATTCGAAACTGACCTCGGAGAGCCTGATGACATCCTCGTCAAAACGGATCTGCGCCCTGTCCTGAGCTATATCGCTGCGCAGGCGAACCTTTAGCTCCTCGTACTCTGGAAAGGTCGACGAGGCTGTCTCCAGCAACTTGATCAAGTGAATACCGAACTGAGTGCGAACCGGAGACGAGATCTCGTCAACAGAAAGAGCCCACAAGGCTTCTTCAAATTCGGGAACAAAGACACCCCGACCGGACATGCCCAGATCACCATCCATCGAGGCCGACCCGGAATCTTCGGAATAGATTTTGGCCAATTGGCCAAAATCCTCTCCCGACCTTGCTCTGGCCAGAATATCCAGGGCCTCGGCGGTGGCCTGCTGCTGGCTCCTGTCTTCGTTAATTTCAAGCAGAATATGGGCTGCGCGCCTCTGTTCTTCGGGCTCAAACTCCGCTTTCTCGGCTTCATAGGCTGCTCGCAGAGCCTCTTCGGTTACTTCAATGCCTCTGGCCAGTTCGTCTCGGTTCAATTCCACATATTCAACTACAACCTGGGAAGGAATGAGGTAGTCGAGCTGATTCAACTCGTATCTCTCGGCAATCTGCTCCGGTGAAACCGAGGTAGAGCCCTCCAGCAGTGCGGTGGGCAAAACAAGCCAGGAGATGTCACGCATCTCTCCGATGACGGAGACGGCATGATCCAGCTCGTGAGACAGAATGAAAGTGGTGTCGGAAATGCCGACTGAAAACTCACGCAACAGCAACAGGTTCGACAGCCTGTTGCGATAGCCAAGTGCAGTAAATCCGCTGGCAGCAAGAGTTTCAAGAAAGAGTTCAGGGTCGTACTGTCCGTTGATCTGAAACTCAGGGTTTGCCCTGATTTCCGCATCTATGGCCTCATCAAGCACTTCCCAGCCGCCGGCACGAGCAGTCTGACGAAGCACTCGGGAAGCGATCAGGCGGTTGAGTACACCTGCGACAAAGGCTTCTCCCTGAAGTGCCTCCAGAACCTCGGGATCCTCTTCGTTTTCACGGGCGAGAGTGGAACGCTCCTGTGCCACCTGAGTACGCAGCTCGGCAAGCTCGATACGTTCGCCGTTGACCACGGCGACGGCGGTATCGCCGGTGGCAAACCAGGTGAGGCTGCCAAATCCAAAAACAGACAGGGTAACCACGATAAAGCCGATAATGACTTTACCCAATGCCCCTTGAAGGGTTTTACGAAACTGTTGGAGCAAAAGAACCTACCCCTTGTGTGCAGAGTAGACAGTCAAGACGGCAAAAAAAGAGGCCAGGATCACCGTAATTGCACCATAATCGGTACGCTATTGACGTTATCGGGTTTTACAGGAATCCGAACAAATTAAAGTTGCCGTAAGGGTACAGAACCTGAGTCCGATGCCGACAACACCGGAACAAGTATCGGAATAATGCTGGCTCCAGCGGGAAAACGAGACCCGTCGGCGAAGAGCCAGCAAAAAGAACTACTTGACGCCCTCTTTCAGTGCCTTGCCAGCCTTGAAAGCTGGTACTTTGGAAGCACTGATATTCATCGTGGCACCCGTCTGAGGGTTGCGGCCGGTACGGGCGGCGCGATGCTTGACCGAAAAGGTACCGAAACCGGCGAGAGCAACCGAGTCGCCCTTGCCCAGACTGGAGGAGATGCCCTTGATTACAGCATCCACAGCACGAGTAGCATCAGCCTTTGTCAAACCTGCCTCCGAGGAAACCGAAGCTATCAATTCTGACTTGTTCATAAAATTTCTCCTGAATAAATGGATGAGGACGGAACCGAGAGAACCAACCCAGTGTAACGAGTTGAGGGCGATTTTAGCACCCCAAAAAACAATTTACCACTTGAATTTAAGGGCATTTGCAGGCCAAAAGACTCGAATCGAATCAATTGGCTGCCTCGTCAATAGGTGATCGTATCGGATGCGGGTTACGAACGAGTGCTGTACCGAGAACCTGTTTCATTTCAGAGACCAGAAGAATATCGAGGGCATCTCGAATTTCTGCCGGAATATCCTGCAGATTTTTGCGGTTTTCCTCGGGAATAATCACGGTTTGAATACAGCCCCTGTGAGCGGCGATCAGTTTTTCCTTTAGCCCGCCGACAGGCAGAACCTGACCTCGCAGGTTGATTTCTCCGGTCATGGCAAGGTCGTGACGAACGGCAATACCGGTAAAAGCGGAGACCATGGCGGTACACATTCCGATGCCGGCACTGGGGCCATCCTTGGGGCTGGCTCCTTCGGGTACGTGTACATGAACATCGTAGCTGCTGTAAAAATCGTCAGCCAGACCGAGGACAGAAGCCTCCTTGCGAATATAGGTCAGGGCGGCCTGTATCGACTCCTGCATCACATCACCCAGACAGCCGGTGCTTCGGTGCTTGCCCTTGCCGGGAACAATGGCGGTTTCAATATCCAGCATCTCTCCGCCTGCTTCGGTCCAGGCCAGGCCGAGAACATGGCCGACCTGACTTTTTTCGCCTGCCCTGCCGTGGCGGTATATCCTGACACCATTGTATTCAAGGATGTCAGGAGTAGCGATTTTGACGGACGTATTCTCTTCCGATGCCTTGACCTGATGAAGAACCACCTTGCGACAAAGCTTGCTGATTTGACGTTCCAGAGCACGTACACCGGCTTCTCGAGTGTAGTAACGAATCAGCTCCATGATGGCGTCATCGGTAACCTGCATTTCGTCTGCACCCAGACCATTGAGCTCAATCTGCCTAGGCAAAAGATGTTTGCGGGTAATTTGAAATTTCTCGCTCTCGGTGTAGCCGGGCAATCGAATAATTTCCAGCCGATCCAGCAGGGCCGGCGGTATGTTTGTCGAATTGGCGGTGCATATAAAGAGAACCTGCGACAGGTCATAGTCAACTTCAAGGTAATGATCGCCAAAGGAATGGTTCTGCTCGGAGTCGAGGACCTCCAGTAACGCCGAAGCTGGATCGCCTCGATAATCCATGCCCAGCTTGTCGATTTCATCCAGCAAAAGAAGCGGATTGCGCACTCCTGCCTTGGCCATCCTCTGCAATATCTTGCCTGGCATCGCGCCTATATAGGTTCGACGATGGCCCCTGATTTCAGCTTCATCACGCAGGCCACCGAGAGAGATACGGACAAATTCGATATTGATGGCTCGAGCAATGGCTCTGGCCAGCGATGTCTTGCCTACTCCCGGCGGGCCCACCAGGCAAATAATGGGACCGCTGATCTTTTTGGTTCTCTCGTGGACAGCCAGATGTTCGAGTATGCGATCCTTGACTTCACCGAGACCATAGTGGTCCTCGTTCAAAATCTCTTCGGCTCTGGCAATGTCGAGCCGAGGAGAATCGCACTTTTTCCAGGGCAGGGAAACCAGCCAGTCGATATAGCCTCGCAGAACCATGGCCTCTCCGGATACGGACGGCATGCTTCTGAGTTTGTTCAACTCTTTGGTCGCTTTTTCCAGAGCCTCCTGGCTCATACCCGCATCCTCGATGCGGCGAGCCAGAATTGACAAGTCGTCGTCCTCGGCATCCTCCGAGTTGCCCAATTCTCTCTGAATGGCCTTCATCTGCTCATTCAGGTAATACTCTCTCTGGTTTTTGTGAATCTGTTTTTTGACTCGATCACGAATCGCACTCTCAACCGTCGCAGCCTCCAGTGCCGACCGAATGATGGTATGAATGTGTTGTGCCCGCTGCTCGACATTCACCATCTCCAGAAGACGTTGCTTTTCTTCGAAAGGCATGTTCATGTGAGTGGCTATTCTGTCGACCAGATAGGAGGGGTTTTCGCTGGTGTCCAACTGCCTTCTGACCTTTTCGCTCACATCTTCGGAACGCTCGGTACACCGATAGAATCCGTCTTTCAGTTCGTTGAGCAGGGGGGCTCCGTACAGATGAGGAGGAGTGATTTCCTCCACCAGATCAATGTCAGCAACAAAACACTGATCGGATATGTTTACCCTGCTGTCTTCCGGATTCAGCAGAAAATCCTCCAGGTTGTCCTGTTCGGAGACATCATCGAGAGAAATGCCCCTTCTGGCCAGGTAGTCGTTGCCTCTGCAAGTCTGCACTCCCGAGGTATTCTGAGCCCTCTGGCGACCCTCAATAACGGCCCGAATCACCGAGCCGTGGCGACTGACCTGCATAATAGAAGCCAGACAACCAAAGTCGTACAGTGCTTCAGAGTCCAGTAAATCCAGGTCTTCAGTGGGGTGGCGGCGAGCACACACCAGCAGTTTTCTGTCGCTGAGCCAGGCCAGTTGCAAGGCTCGAATCGCAGCCTGGCTGCCGACATGCAGGGTATGCAGAGAATGTGGAAATACGACCAGGCCTCTCAGCGGCAATACGGGCAGGTCGCGAACATGTCCCACGCTACTCATCATTTTTCATCGTTCAAAGGGTGAGAGTTCGGCAAATTCCTTACCAGAATGCTTGGCTACAACTGCTTGCCGGTCGGTGCTGAGTCGGATATCTTCCTGCTCGGCGGGCCCTTCCGAATCAGGATAGGTTCAGATTTGCCTTCGATGACATCGGCATCTATAACCACTTTGGTGACATTCTTCTGGGTAGGAATGTTGTACATGGCATCAAGCAGAACATCCTCAAGAATCGACCTCAGGCTTCGAGCACCTGTCTTGCGGGCCATGGCTTTGGCGGCAATCGCATGCAACGCATCCTGGCGAAAGTCCAGGGTGACACCTTCCATCTCGAACAGCTTGACATACTGCTTGACCAGAGAATTTTTCGGTTCGGTGAGGATCTGAACCAGTGCATCCTCGTCCAACTCTCCCAGAGTGGCCACGATAGGCAGACGGCCGACCAGTTCAGGAATCAGGCCAAACTTGATGATGTCCTCAGACTCCACCTCGGACAATACCGAACCTATGTCCTTGCCTGTATCCGACTGGACATCAACGGTAAAACCGATGCCGCCCTTGGCTGTCCTGTCGAGGACTATCTTGTCCAGGCCTGCAAAGGCACCGCCACAAATAAACAGTATGCCGGTGGTGTCAACCTGCAGAAACTCCTGCTGAGGATGCTTTCTGCCACCGTGCGGAGGCACCGAAGCCATGGTGCCTTCGATAAGCTTCAGCAAAGCCTGCTGGACACCCTCTCCCGAGACATCCCGAGTGATGGAAGGGCTATCCGAACGACGCGATATCTTGTCAATTTCGTCAATGTAGATAATGCCCCGCTGGGCCTCCTTGACTTCATGGTCGCATCTTTGCAGAAGCTTCTGAATGATGTTCTCGACATCTTCGCCGACATAACCGGCTTCGGTCAGGGTAGTGGCATCGGCTATCGCAAAAGGTACGTTAAGCAATCTGGCCAGAGTTTCAGCCAGCAGGGTTTTGCCGCTGCCGGTCGGCCCGATGAGCAGTATGTTGCTCTTGTTAAGCTCAACCTCGTCGTCTTTCTGGTAGTAAAGCCTTTTGTAGTGGTTGTAGACTCCGACCGAAAGTACTTTTTTCGCCTGGTCCTGTCCGATTACGTACTGGTCAAGGATGCCCCGAATCTCCTGAGGATTGGGCAGACGACGCTCTGGAGATGCGGCCTGTCTGGCGGCCACCTGTGCTCTCGCCCCTTCTCGTAACAGGTCGACGCCAGTGTTGATGCATTCGTTGCAAATGGCACCGCCTTCCTGGCCGGTAAGAATTTTCTGGACCTCCAGCCCACTCTTTCCGCAAAAGGAACATCTGGGTAAATCCCTGCCATCACGAGACATAAAAAGCCCTCACTAAAAAACCATGCTCAAGCACAGTCGACGAACTCGAATTAATCCCCTTCCACAGTCCCTGCCGGCCGAGAATACCGAACAGTGTCAATCAAGCCGTACTCTATGGCCTCTTCGGCACTCATCCAGTGATCCCTGTCGGTGTCCTTTTCAATCACCGAAATCTTCTGGCCTGTGTGCTCAGCCAATACAGCATTCAACCGATCACGGGCAAGCAGCATTTCGCGCGCCTGAATCTCGATATCGGCAGCGGTACCACCACCGCCACCCGACGGCTGGTGAATCATCATTCTGGAATTGGGCAGGGCGAAACGTTTTCCGGCGGTTCCGCCGGCCAGCAACAACGCACTCATGCTGGCAGCAATGCCCGTACACATGGTAACCATATCACAGCGCACAAACTGCATGGTGTCATAGATGGACAGACCCGCCGGAACAAAACCGCCGAGGGAATTGATATACAGGTGAATGTCCTTGTCGGGGTTTTCTGCCTCAAGATGCAGCAACTGGGCGACCACCAGATTGGCCGTATGATCGTCAATGACACCCGTCAAAAAGACAATCCGCTCCTTCAACAGGCGTGAATAAATGTCATAGGCTCTTTCGCCACGGGCGGTCTGCTCGACCACCATGGGAATCAAACCAAGTGCTCTCGATACTTGCGAAGTATCTTTCATAAGGATCCTCGCTTGTTTGAATGCATCATTCTAAAGCCTGAACAAAGGCCATTGCAAAGCAACTAGCCTTGAGCAACTGTCGATTGCCCTAAAACGTCCTTGTAACTCGATGCCTGCTCTTCAACACTGACGGCAGCAAACAGCTTGTTCACCAGAAGATCCTCGAGAATACGGCCTTCAACCATTTTCATCCTGTTTTTGTCACTGTAGTACCACTGGACGAAAATCTTTGGATCCGGATAGGCCGCCGCCATTTTGTTGATACGTTCGGCAATGTCTTCCTTGCTGACCTTGAGTTCATACATTTCGACCAAATGTTGGAAGATGAGTTGCAACCGAATATTTTTTGAAGCCTGGTCCTGGTTGTCGGCCTCGCTTGAAGGGCCGGCAGACGACAGCCGGAAAGCCTCCTCTTTAACCAGAACTTTCGGTACCGGCAGCTTCTTGTGCAAGTCTGTCAGCTGGTCGAACATCTGCGTCTTGAGGTGGCTGAGTTGAGCTTCTTCAAGCCTTTCCTCCATGATTGGCCGCAAGTGCTGCTTCAAGCCCTCCAGAGTCGGTTCAAAGTCACCCAGCATCTTGAAGAACTCTTCGTTCAGTTCCGGCAGACGGGCAACTTCTATTGCGGTCACTCGACAGGCCAGACTGTTTTCCTGTTCTTTTTTCTGTTCGCTGCCGGCTGGCTTGTCTAACTGAATCCTGTGCTGGCTCCCCACCGTGGCACCGACCAGTGCCTGAACCAGAGATGCCGGAAAAACCGCTTCATCCAGCATCACCTCCAGAGCCCTTTCGGCCGGTTCATCGCCGGATTTCTCCTGCGAGTCCTCTTGTCTGTCCTGCCAGACAATGTGCACCTTGTCACCCAACGAAGCCGCCCTGTCCTGTTCGGCGGCCACAAAGGTCTGTCTGCTTTTTTGAATTCTCTCTACCTCGCCGGCCAGGTCCTGGTCGCCGATTCGGGCCGTCTTTTTAACCAGCTGAATTTTTGACAGATCGGCCAGCTGAATCTCGGGTAAAGACTCAAAAACAGCCTCGAACACCAGATCCTCGTTGATTTTTGCCGATTTCCGGTTGAAAGTCGGCTGACCCGCCAGGCGCAGGGATTTGTCCTTCACCAACTGAAAGAAGTGGTCCACCATGGCCTTTTGAATCACTTCCTCGCTGATCTCGTCGCCAAACCGGCGACGGACCTCGCTGGTGGGTACTCGACCAGGACGAAAGCCCTTGAGGGAAATTTTTCGGGCGGTGTCGTTCAATTTCTGATCAATGGCAGCCTTAACCTCTAGGGCCGGTACGGCCAGAGTAACCCTGCTTTCAAGTTCGGCGATCTGTTCTATCTTTGCTTCCATATCCCGTTTTCTTGATCCCGTTTTCTTTTCTGGGGCCTTGCCCAAAATCCTCCGAACGGTGCGAACGGAGAGACTCGAACTCTCACATCTTTCGATACTGGGTCCTAAACCCAGCGCGTCTACCAATTCCGCCACGTTCGCTCGGAGCAGTCGCCATTCTCGGAAAAACTGAACAGTCGGGGTGGACGACGGGGGTTGAACCCGTGACCTCTGGAGCCACAATCCAGCGCTCTACCAACTGAGCTACGCCCACCTTAAATCGTCCGTAACACATCGCAACCCCGAACAGACCCGTTTTTCTTCCAAACAGCACTCTTTCGAGCAACACAGGAGACAGCTCATTCGCTCCACTTGCGTAAGCTAATTTAATTCAAAACTCAGGCAATCTCTACACAAAAGAGTGAATGAGCGCACCCGCGAGGACTCGAACCTCGAACCCTCGGCTTAGAAGGCCGATGCTCTATCCAGTTGAGCTACGGGTGCATCTTCTCCTGAATTGTCGCCTTCAAGCATGTCGAAGCCTGTTTAAGAACTGCCGTGGTCGGGGCAGCGAGATTCGAACTCACGACCCCCTGCTCCCAAAGCAGGTGCGCTACCAGACTGCGCCATGCCCCGACGGAATTCCTGTTAAATCCGGCACCGCCTGAACGGGCCTTCGCAAACGCCTGTTTGCCGGATTATTCTAGTAGGAGCGTCGGATATTTGCCATAAATGCCTCGTCAAACAAGGCAATCTGGGATAAAATGCGACGGCAACGAAAGCCAGAACAACAATGACCTGTCAAAGACTCAACGGTACTCGACTGGCTGCCGAAATCCAGCAGAGGCTGCACACAGAAGTTCAGGCTTTTCAGCGAGAAACCGGAAAAGTACCAGGGCTTGCGATGGTACTGGCAGGCGACGATCCGGCATCAGCCGTCTATGTTCGCAACAAAATCAGGGCCTGTTCGGCAGTCGGCTTCTGGTCGGTCAATCGACACCTTCCTGAAACCGTTGATCAGGCCACTTTGCTGAAGACCATTGATGACCTCAACAAAGACCCTGCCATTCACGGCATTCTGGTTCAACTGCCCCTGCCCGATCATCTCGACACCACCGAAATCATCGAGCGAATTCTGCCTGAAAAGGATGTCGACGGCTTTCATCCCTACAACATTGGCCGGCTGGTAGCCAGAAAGCCCGCTCTTCGACCGGCCACTCCCAAAGGGGTCATGCACCTGCTGGAACAAACCGGTGTGCCCTTGCGTGGGCTGAATGCCACCATAGTGGGTGCATCCAACCATGTTGGGCGACCCATGGGGCTTGAACTGCTGCTCGTCGGCTGTACCGTCACCACGGTACACAAATTCACCAGAGACATTGATTACTACATTCGGCACGCCGATATTCTGATCAGCGCAGTGGGCAAGCCGGGGCTGATCAAAGGCGAACAGATAAAGCCTGCCGCCATCGTGATAGATATCGGCCTGACACGTTGCCCGGACGGGACGCTCAAGGGCGATATCGACTACCCAAGTGTTCGCCGGCGAGCAGGATGGCTGACACCCGTCCCCGGCGGCGTTGGCCCGATGACAATTGCCGCTCTGCTGGAAAATACCATGCAGGCGGCGAGAGAACACGTCTCTGCACTCAAGGGATAAGTCCCGAAATCAGGTTTTCCGGTCTTTGGCCCGGTCCGCGGCGAGGCGAGAAAAATAGTATTCGTAGTGGGCTTCCGACAAGCGATAAAAATGCTCTTCGATACGTTGAGCCAGGTCTTGAGAAAGCCGTGAAGAGCCGGGCTTGGCAACATCAATGCCCAGAGTCCTCACATCCTGAATACTCCCGGCCGACGACTGCAACAACCGATAAGCCAAATCAAGCATACTTTCATCGCAAAAAACGGGCAGCGAATGCTCGGCTGCCAGCCGTTGCATCCGCTCTGCATCCACAATGACCAACGAATGCTCAAGCGTCTGGTGAAGTAATTTGCGCAGGCGAGCATGAATCGCTTCCTTCTGATCGGGGGTATAGCTGTTCCAGTCGATGACCTCATAAAAAAAGCGTTTGCAGCCACGACAGACCAGATCGCCGATGCCTGTAGAACAGATGCCCACACAAGGGCTTTTTCGACGAATATCCACCAACTGTTTTCGGCTGTTCGGCTCGAAAGGAGGCATGTTGCGATTTTCCTGTTCAGTCACGGCGAAAAGCTTGTCGTTTGACTGGCTCTATTCAGGGAGCAGGCAGGTATTGCCCGTCAAAAACCGAGCACTCAAACTGCTTGATACTCGGATTACCCTCTCGACAGGATTGAATCAGGTCCTCCAGTGTCTGGTAGATCATCCTGTCGGCACCGATAAAGGCGGCCACTTCCTCCTCGCCCTTGTCGCTGGCAACCAGTTCTTCGTAAGACGGCATATTGATGCCGTAAAAGTTGGGATGCTTCACCGGCGGTGACGCAGAGGCGAAATACACTCGCTGCGCACCGGCCTTGCGAGCCATTCGTACGATTTCCTGAGAAGTGGTGCCGCGAACCACCGAGTCATCCACCAGAAGTACGTTCTTGCCTCGAAACTCGAGTTCCACCACATTCAGCTTGCGTTTGACCGAGTCCTTTCGCTGACGTTGATCCGGCATGATGAAGGTGCGATCAATATACCGGTTCTTGATAAATCCCTCGCGGTATTTGACACCCAGCTCGTGTGCCAGAGAAAGGGCTGCTGTTCTGCTGGTGTCCGGTATAGGGATGACTACGTCAATATCATGGCCCGCAGGAAAACTCTGCCTGACTCTTCTCGCCAGTCTTTCACCCGACCGCAGCCGCGCCTTGTACACCGAAATATCATCCAGCACCGAGTCGGGACGTGCCAGATAGACATATTCAAAAATGCAGGGTTTTGAAAGGGCATTGTCCGCACACTGACGAGTGTGCATCTGGTAATCGCCGGATGATCCGGTAATGCAGACGGCTTCACCGGCATGCAGGTCGCGAATGAGCTCGAAATCAAGAATATCCAGAGCAACACTCTCGGAAGCAACCATGTAATTCAGCGTTTTGTCCCTGCGCATACCCATGACCAGAGGCCGCACACCGTGAGGATCCCGAAAAGCGACCAGACCGAAACCAACAATGAGGGCAACTACGGCATAGGCACCATGGCAACGTCTGTGGACGGCCTTCACCGCCGCAAAAACCTCTTCGGGGGTGAGGCGTATTTTTTTGAACTTGTTGATCTCGTGGGCAAAGACATTCAACAGAACCTCGGAATCAGACCGAGTATTGACATGCCTGAAATCGGTTTTGAAAAGCTCGTCCGCCAGCAAGTCCGCATTGGTCAGATTGCCATTGTGAGCGATGGCGATGCCATAGGGAGAATTGACATACAAAGGCTGAACCTCGGCAATGCTGTGGCTGCCGGCAGTCGGATAACGAACCTGGGCGATGCCCATCTGGCCGGCCAGCAACTCCATATCGACTCCCTGAAAAGCATCCCGAACCAGGCCCTTGGCCTTGTGGGTGCACAGACGTCCATCGGCATGAGTCACCATGCCGGCGGCGTCCTGGCCCCTGTGCTGAAGCATGTTCAACGCCTCATACAGTTGAAAGCTGGCCGTCTCGCTGGCGGCAATACCGACAATTCCGCACACGACAATCAGCCCTCGCCTTTACTCATCAGAAACCTTCAGATGTTCGCTGTAGTTGTCTAACAACTGCTTGAAAAGGTCGGTGGTAAACCTCTCATAAGGTTGCAACACACTGATTACTCTGGAGTTTTGCCACCAGTCCATATCACCCATCGTGGGCCGCAAAAACGAGGCCAGCAATATCAATATAACCGCACCTCGAAAGAAGCCAAATAACAACCCCATCGTGCGGTTGGTGCCGTCCAGCCTGGCTTTTTTCAGAAAGGAACTGATAGTGTCCACGATCTTGATTCCTATGAAGGCTGACACTATTCCGATGACAACGCCTCCAGCAACAAGGCGAACCAGCGGATTGGAAATCCAGGGCTCCAGAAAGGGCGTTATTGTATGAGGAAGGCGAAAGGCCAGAACAATCGCCAGCAGAAAGACTGCTATTCCCAGTGTCTCCTCGACAAAACCCTTCGATAACCCATACAGGCCGGATACAGCAACCGCGACAAGCAACAGCAGGTCTATTGCACTGAGATTGAGACTGGCCATCAATTCCTGAATGCTGGCGATCAGACCCTCAATCAAGGGTCGTCCTCCGATCGTGCCAACATTGAAAAAGGTCTAAGCAGAGGCTCGACGACAAGGCTCTCCTGTTGCAGAATGGATTGCACATGTACGGCCTGGGATCGGCTCAGAAAGGGGCCAACGGCCACTCTGTACATCAACAGGTCACCCACCCTCGTTGTCGCCAGATAGGCACGGTGCCCATCGTCTGCAAGGCGCGTATCCACTCTCTTTTTGAGCGAGGCGGCATTGTCGTAAGCTGTGAAGCTGCCGAGCTGCAAGCCCCAGGCTTCGGGTATTGCATTCGGATTGAACCGAGTGCCGGACAATTCGTCGACAGTCGTTCCGGCGGCCTCGTCCTCTGAACTCGGCTCGACCAGATAATCGGGAACCGTCTCGATGGCGGCAACCTCCTGCTTGATCGAATCGACGCGACGACCATAGTCCCAAACCGTGTCGCGGCGGTTGACAGGCTCCACCACGGGAGCCAGCCCCTCCTCGAAATCAAGCGGAACGCCGGGAACTTCCTGCGTAGTACGAAGGCCCTCTCCGTCAAAAAAGAACAGAATCAGAACCACCGCCAGGACCGAAGCAACAAACAGGCCGGTCAGCCTTGCCCTGGTCTTAAACAGCACCGTCTCCAAACCACTGGGTTGCCTTGTCCACACACTGAAAAGACCCACAAATCAGCAGGCTGTCTTCGCTCTGGTCGGCAGTGGCTGTCGCCAGCAGACTTGGCAGGTCTTCGTCGACTGATCGAATATTCAACTGAGGAAGCCTCGCCAGGTCGGCGGCCAACTTGCGTGCGCTTCTGCCTCTTTCACCCAGCGTTGCTCCAAGATACCAGCCATCAATCACTGGAGAAAGCGCGCTCGCAAAACCGAAAACATCCTTGTTTCCAAGCGTTGCATAGACGCACCGCAACCGACCCTTCGACCGACTCGACATTTCCTCGCAAAGGTACCTTGCCGCCGCCGGATTGTGACCCACATCCAGCCAGATATTTTTTTTGATCTGTTGCAACCGGCCTGACAAACGGGTGGACAACATGACTCGGTGATTGTCTTGAGGATTCAAACCGAATCCATAGTACAAAACAGCCAGAGCGGTTGCCAGACTGCTTTTGGGCAGAAGTGCCTGCTGAAGAGGAAGGTGCTGATTTTCAAGCAGGAAGCAGTCGTCCTCAACGAAGAAATCCCGGCCTCTGCGTTTGAGATCAACATCCAGTCGGTGCGCCTGCGCCAACACTGAAGCCGGTGGATTCGGATCGCCCAGAACAGCCAGCTGCCCCTGTCGAAAAATACCCGCTTTCTCGGCACCAATCAGCTCTCGAGTCGAACCCAGAAACTCGGTATGATCGATATCGATGTTGGTGACAACCGCAATATCGGCATCCACCATGTTCACCGCATCCAGCCGTCCGCCCAGCCCAACCTCCAGCAACAACACCTCGACACGAGCATTCTTCATGATCCAGAGGGCGGCCAGAATAACGTACTCGAAGTAAGTCAGGGCTATGTCGCCACGAGCCTGGCCAATCACCTCAAAGGCTTCAACAAGAGTCGAATCTCCGGCCGGACAGCCATTGATGCAGATGCGTTCGTTGAGGCACCTCAGGTGCGGAGAGGTTGTCGAACCAACCGACAGCCCCGATGCCAGCAGCACCGCTTCCAGTAAACGCACAGTAGAACCCTTGCCGTTGGTACCGGCAACCGTAATCACTCTGCCTTCAAAACTCAGCAATTGTAGCCGGCTGGCGACTCTTCGAATTCTGTCCAGCGTCAAATCTATGGCCACAAATTCGTTGCCAGTGATCTGCTCCAGCCAATCCGACAAAGGGTCGCATGACGACTCGTGTGGCCTGTATGACCCGTATGAAGGGCTATTCTTCATCGAGCTGCCGGTCGTCTCAAAGCCGCTTCCGGCCAACCCATCAAAGCCTTGGGTTCGAAAGCAATGTCCTCCCTGGCATTCAGGTGAGCGGCGACAAGACGAGCGGCCGCCAACCGATCGCTGCCGCATCGACAGGCTCCAGCAGGGCTTTGGCCGAGGTGTAGCCGGCCATGGCCACCGCCGAAGGCAAGGAGGCTTTTTGCTTTCTTCAGGCTATCTTCGCTCGCACCCTGTTCGTATCCGGACGGCCCGCACTCGCAGTCCCTTTGAGGGCGACACAACAAGTCTGAGCCTCGGCGAGCAATTCGGCCATTGCACTCAAATGAAGTGGCGACTGAAGTCATGTAGACAGGCTCAAGGACGCTGTGACTGCAACTGTGGCTGCAAAACGGCAAGCCTTCTCCGGTGACAGGCGGGCCGCTCGAAGGGTCGCATCGGGTTGCCGGTCATCCCAGAGCCGCCCTCAGCTGACCCATGAAAGCCTTGAGTTCGGCGGCGATTTTCTCCTTCGCATTCAGGTGAGCGGCGATACGGCGGGCCACCGCGGCACCGATCACTACCGCATCGGCGGTTTCTGCCAGGGCTTTGGCCGAAGCTCCGTCGGCAATGCCAAAGCCAACCGCCAAAGGCAGGTCGACTCTTTGCTGTATTCTGGCTATCTCCGCTCGCGCCCTGTCGGTATCGAGATGGCCCGCACCGGTAGTCCCTTTGAGGGCGACATAATAAAGAAAGCCTGAGCCTCGGCGAGCGATTCGGCCAACGCGCTCAGGCGAGGTGGTGGGGGCGATCATGTAGATAGACTGAAGACTCCGTGCCTGCAACTGTGACCGCAAGGCTTCGGCCTCTTCCGGTGGCAGGTTGACTACCAGCACGGCGTCTACACCGGCGGCGGCGGCTTCGGCGGCAAACCTCTCATAGCCCATGCACTCGATCGGGTTCAGATAACCCATTAATACGACCGGCGTTTTGTCGTCATTCCGCCGAAATTCGGCAACCATCGAAAGCACGTTTGTCAGGGTCATTTGAGAGGCCAGTGCGCGTTCGGAAGCCAACTGCAAATCGACTCCGTCAGCCTCGGGGTCGGAAAAAGGCACACCCAGCTCAATCAGGTCAGCACCGCCGGCAACCAGCGCGTTCATCAATTCCACCGTCAGTTCGGGAATCGGGTCGCCCGCAGTAATATAGGGCACCAGAGCGGTTCGGCCGACCGCTTTGAAGCCTTTAAACAGAGCGGTTATTCGGCTTCCGCTCACTGTTCTGTCTCAGCCAGAGTGACCATATCCTTGTCGCCACGTCCCGACAGATTGACGATCACCGTGTTTTCGCCGCGGTAGTCCTTCGACAGATGCTCCAGCCAGGCAAGCGCGTGACTGGTTTCCAGTGCCGGAATGATTCCCTCAAGCAGACTGAGCTTTCTCAGGGCATCCAGAGCCTCCTGGTCGGTTGCACCGACATACTCGGCTCGACCAGAATCCTTGAGCCAGGCATGCTCGGGACCAACGCCCGGATAATCAAGACCGGCGGCAATCGAGGCGGTCGGCTGTATCTGACCCGCTTCGTCAGCCATCAGATAGGTTCTGTTGCCATGTAACACACCGACTCGGCCAGCATTGAGCGGAGCGGCGTGCTGGCCTGTCGCCAGACCCTGGCCGGCGGCTTCCACGCCAACAAGACGAACGCTCGTATCCGCAAGAAAGGGATGAAAGAATCCGAGGGCGTTGCTGCCGCCGCCAACACAGGCCACCAGCGCATCGGGCAACCGACCGGTCTGAAGCAATATCTGCTCTCTCGTCTCCTCGCCGATCACTCGTTGCAGGTCCCTCACCATCATCGGATAGGGATGGGGACCAGCCGCACTGCCAATCACATAGTGAGTGTCGTCAACATTCGTAACCCAGTCTCTCAAGGCGTCGTTCATCGCATCCTTCAGAGTACGAGAGCCCGACTCAACCGAGTGCACCTCGGCACCCAGCAGACGTATCCGGTAAACATTGAGGCGTTGTCTGCGCATATCCTCGGCACCCATGTAGATACGGCAACGCAGCCCGAAGAGGGCGGCGGCAGTAGCCGTGGCTACGCCATGCTGGCCGGCACCGGTCTCGGCAATCACTCGAGTTTTTTTCATTCGACAGGCAAGCAGCACCTGCCCCAGTGCGTTGTTGATTTTGTGCGCACCTGTGTGTGTCAAATCCTCTCTTTTCAGATATACCCTGTACCCCAGGTTGTCGCTCAGCCTGCTGGCGAAGTACAGGGGTGTCGGTCGGCCCGCATAGTTCGAAAGGCAATCCGAAAGCTCTTGCTGGGCCTGTGAATCGGATAAAAACTTCTGCCAGGCATCGCAAAGCTCGTCCAGTGCGGCTGTCAGGGTCTCCGAAACAAAACGTCCGCCGTAGATGCCAAAACGGCCCTGATCGTCGGGCAGTTGTGGTTCCCGATTGCTTCCCTTGACCGAACAATCCGGCGATTGTGCAAACGAATCTGTCATCCTTTTACTCTGTCCATAAACTCTCGTACCAGCCTGGGATCCTTGATGCCGGGTGCCGACTCGACACCCGAAGAGACATCTACCGCAAAGGGCCTGACCTGCTCAATCGCCGACAAAACATTGTCCGGCCGCAACCCGCCGGCCAGAATAACCGGCTTGTCAATCTTCGGCAGAAGCGACCAGTCAAATACCTCTCCACTACCACCCAGAACGGCATCAACATGACTGTCAAGCAAAAAACCGGCGGCTGATTGATACCGTTCGACTGCCGACAATACACTGTCGGCATCCTTTACTCGAACGGCCTTGATGTATGGCCTGTTCCACCGGCTGCAATCGCCTTCGGCTTCGTCTCCATGGAATTGCAACAGGCTCAGCGGCAGATGTTCCAGTACCTCTTCAATCCAGCTACCGTCTGCGTTGACAAAAACGCCCACCCTGCTGACCATGGGTGGAGTCGCCTCAACAAGGGCGGTGGCCGTATCCAGATCGACATGTCTCGGGCTGCCCGAGTACAGCATGAAGCCCAGTGCATCAGCACCAGAGGCTACTGCCAGCAGGGCATCCTGTCGACTGGTGATACCGCAGATTTTGACTCGAATGAATGGACGCGACGGCATAATCGGTCAGAGACATTCTCCTGTGCCATTCTAGCAGACTTCAGCGATCAAAAGGCGGCATTGTCCTGTTCGAGTCGGGTATGTCAAAAACTTCGTCATACTCAACCTTCATCAGGTACAGACCGCCGGCTTCGGCGGTGGGTCCCGCCTGCCTTCGATCTCTGGAGTCTATAAGCCTGGCTGCCCAGTCAACCGAACAACGGCCTTCGCCTATCATTCTCAGGCTCCCCACCATATTTCTGACCATGTGCAACAAAAAGGCATTGGCAGTGATGTCCACTTTCACATACTGGTTCGAGCGGGCCACCCCTATCGAGTTCACTCTTCTTCGAGGAGAGCGGGCAGAACAGCCGCTGGCCTGAAAAGCCGAAAAATCCCTTTCGCCAAGCCAATACTGAGCGGCCGAGTGCATATCCTCGGTATTCACCGGTCGCTTCCACCAGGCAACGCCCCACCGCATCAGGGCCGGCTCAACCACATCATTGCAAACGATATAGCGATAGGTACGGCTTTTGGCTGAAAACCGAGCGTGAAAATCGAACGGCACTCGACGAACCCAGCGAATACGCACAGCCGGTGGCAACAAGCCATTACTGCCTGCTATCAGCTGGTGTTCCGAACGTTTCGCCGAAGATTCGAAATGGGCCACCTGCCCCAGTGCGTGAACACCCTTGTCGGTACGGCCCGCAACCTTGAGTTCGACCTTTTCGTTGACAACAAACCCGATGGCCTCCTCAAGTACGCCCTGTATGGTCGGTTGAGCATTGCGCTGGGACTGCCAGCCATGAAACTCGCTGCCGCAGTATTCAACACCGATAGCGTAGCGAAAACCGACCGGCATCATGAGTGTCGATTGTCTCCACAACCGGTTTCGTATATCTTTGAAAGCACCACTCTAAAGACTCCAACTCACTGGCGATAACTATGGCACAAGCAGCAAATCAAGCGGCTCCTTCTCTCAGCATTGACAGCTTCTTCTCTCCCGAAATCATCGCAGACCCCTACCCCAGGTACAAATGGCTCAGGGAAAACCATCCCGTGCTTCATTTACCCGATGCTGCGGTGTGGATAATGAGCCGACATTCGGATGTCAGCAGACTGCTCAGGGACAAGCGGCTTGGTCACTCGGGCAGGGACCTGAGAGGCGATATGGATCGGCCATCGGTGCGCAATCTGCACAACAGCATGCTGTTGGCCAACCCGCCCGACCATACTCGCCTGCGCAGCCTGGTCGTCAAAGCCTTCAACGCACATGCGGTAGAAGCCATGCGTCCACGCATTCGAACCCTGGCCAACGACCTGATAGACAAAATACTGCAAACCGACGGCGGCGATCTGGTCAAGATGTTCAACCACCCCTTTCCGGTGCTGGTGATCTGTGATCTGCTGGGCATTCCTCGTGAAGACTGGTCCGACTTCACCAACAGCACCTTCGTCAATGGCCGTCTGGTTGACCCCACCACCCTCACCGAGGAAGATCTCGACGCCGCCGACGAGAACACTCGGCGTTCGCAGTCCTACTTCAAGGGTGTTTTTGAGAAAAGACGCAGCCACCCCGAAAACGACCTGCTTACTCTGCTCGTCCAGGCAGAGAATGAATACGGCAAACTGACTTCGGAAGAGCTGGTAGCCAATGTCGCGCTGATGTTTGCAGCAGGTCATGAGACCACCGTCAGCCTGCTGGGCAACGCCATGCTGGCACTCTACCGAAACCCCGATCAACTCCAACTGCTACGCCAAAAGCCCGAACTGATGCCGCTCGCCGTGGAAGAGTTTTTGCGCTACGACAGTTCCGTCCAGCTGACCGGCAGAAGCGCGCTGGAAGACATCGACTTCGACGGCCATCGAGTGGCTTGCGGCGACCGGCTTGTGCTCCTGCTGGGAGCTGCCAATCGCGATCCGGCGGTATTCAGCCAGCCGGATACTCTGGATGTCACTCGAAAGGAAGCCGGCAATCTTTCATTTGGCGGCGGCATTCACTTCTGCCTGGGGGCACAGTTGGCTCGAATCGAGATGGCCGAAGCCCTGCCGATCATCTTTGAGCGGCTGCCTCGGCTGCAACTGGAGGAAATCGACAACCCCGACTGGAAGCAAACCATCACACTACGCGGACTCAAGACCATGCCCGCCACCTGGTGAGGTCTGGTTCATTCGAACATTCCGGTGCTTCTTTTAAGCAAACACCGGCGACTGAATCAGCGAAGTG
>RKSB01000061.1 GCA_007571095.1 K189A clade bacterium
CGGCGACGAGCCTCCCCTGCTGGAAGGCGGCGGCAGAGGAGACGGCGATGATCTGTCCTTTCTGGAATTCGAGGAAGACGGTCACGCAAACAATCTCACCGAACAGTGGCGGCAACAGGCAGAAGAACTGAGCAACCGGGCAAGGCTTGAGAATGGAGAAAGAAAAACAAATACCCTGACTATCGAAGCCAACTTGCGAGAAGCCGCCGATGGCTTCGACAGAGATGTGGACCAGCTGTCCAAAAAATGGAAAAACAAGATCAGTCAACTGAAAAGACGGGCACTGGTCAAGCGAGGGGCCGACAGGCAAAAGCTGCTGACTCGGGCGGCCAACCTCAAGGAAGCCGTCGATGCCCTGAACCAGGGCATCGACCCCAGAGTCATTCTAGGATCAAAGCTCGATGATGTGGCGGATGCCGGCGAAGCCGGCCGGTTACAGGGCTGGATAGACGAGTACAGCGACATCCTGAACAGATATTCTGCCCCCAGACTTGACGCACTACTCTTTTTGGGTCGGATGGACGAGTATGGCGAAATCCTGAACAGCCATGTGCAAAAAAACCTCTTCGACCATTTGCAAAAAAGCCTCGTCGACGAAAGCCTTTATGGCAGCGAAGACAGTCTTCAGTTTACAGATTTAAGCCGAGCATTCGACAGGGAAGGCTCGCCCCTGACCACCGAAGGTATCGTTCAGATCGAGGAGGCGAGACCCGCTTCAAGCTTTCACGATATAGAGGATGCAGATTCCGGCGGAGGGCCATCTGTCGCCGAACTGGCTCGGCAGCAAGTGGTTGAGGACAAGCTGCCGGAAACCTGGAATCCTGAGTATATTCGTGACGAATGGAGTGACCAGATCCGTTTGCTCAGAGACGAGGAAGAGCCGGCACCCATTCTCTTCAGAAGCACGCTGGAGGATGCGGTTTTGCGGCTTGAAGACGGACGGGATCCGGTCAATGTGCTGGATGACGGGATTGCCCGACTGGAAGACCTCGGACGAACTGAAGACGTTCATGTCTCGGGATATATTGAGCAGTTGAGGCAAAGCAAGGCGGATTTTCTGGATGACCTGAACTTCCATATTCAATCACTTGACGGAGAAAATACTGATTCAAACGAACTGTTTCGGCTATCCGAGCAACCCGAATTCGGTGAAGACCTGTTCCCTCCGCCGGCAGACGGTCAAATTCCGGGTGGCGGCAACCTGTCGCCCGGCACTTCACCGCCGCCGGAAGCCGATACCGGCGATGTTGCACTGGAGATAGCCAGGCTTTCTGTGCAGGAAGGGTTTATACCTCAGGGTCTCGATATCACGGCATTGCTGCAATCAGGCGATGCGCAGGAAGATCTCCTTCGAGCCAGGCTGGGCAACCTGAAGCAAAGGGATGAAATTCAGGATGCTCGAAAAGTCGAGGACCTGGAGGAGGTCATCCGCTCTATTCGACAGTCGAGTACGGACCTGCTCAATGGACGGGATCCGAGGATTGCCCTCGACTCGCACATCGCCACCCTGTCCGCCAAGCCTCCCTATGCCGACGGCTCCACGCTGGCCGATGAGATCGAAATCCTCAGAAACTTGAGGGATCGGTATGAGGATGCTCTGGATGCCCATCTGGTGAGCCTGGGTCAACCCGATGCGGCACTGGTTCCGACACCGACCACCGGCGATACTCCGGGAGTACTGCAGGAAACCAACCAGGCCATTCAGCAAGGCGACCTTCCGCCGGGTCTCTATGACTCCAATACAGATGTCAGCAACATTCGGGAACTGATTGAACAGGGCTGGATCGGAACCAGCCCCGAAGATGGTGCGAGGCATCTTCAAAGGGCAGGGTCGCCACCGGAAGGCGATCTGAGTCAACTGCTGTCACCGGCGGTCCTGAGGCTGGTGAACTATGCCGAGGCCGGCACCGACTCGGGCGGTGTATTGTTTGATGATCTGTTTATTACCCAGGAAGTGGCGAGGGCCGACGGGGCGACAGAGTTGAAAACAGGCTCCCCTCTTTCCGTCTCGCCAATCCATCGACTGAAAAGCAATGCCGATATGACGACTGTCCAGCCAGGTGTCTTCGACGATCTGAGGATTCGGCAACTCATCGGCGACATGGAGGATCAGCGGCAAACCGGCAATGTGCCTGCCAATACCTACAGAAGAGTGCCCGTCAACGCTTCGTACAGGCTCCGGTCGGCATTCTACGACAATGCTGTGGAAAGTTTACGGCTGTTTCTTGCCCTGTTCGGTGCTGAGATACCGGGAGAAGTCAGGCGAGCCTCACCCTGGACAGGCTTCAATGCACACACCAACTACTTTTCAACCGGAAATGCGATGGCGCGCCGGCTCGCCCGCGGTATTCTGATAGTCAAACGTCTTGGCCGGCATGGAGCACTGATACCGAAATGGGAAAGGGTCGCCGACCTGTCGGAACTGGATTGAGGAGAGGTCATGTCTTTTTCGGAAAGAGGGTTGCCGGTTCTGAAAGCACATTAATCAAGCCGTGTTCTCTTGACTTCAACGGCTCAGGCTCTTTCAAGCTATCCCTTGTCCCCGTACTCCATGAATACTGCGGAGAATATTTCTCTATGGTTTTCTGAGGGTCGTTTTTGTGCCTGAAAATTTTTCAAGGTCAAAAAAATCAATCACTCAAGAGAAAGGCCGCCGAGGCCAGCAATGCCCTGGTCGTCGATGCCCTTGAGTTTCTGGCAGTGCCAGTGCATCAAAGACGACCAGCATCACTCAATGCTCGCACTCGGAGCCGCAAGGCTCTTTCACTTCTCCCATATCGACGACCCCATTCGACAGGTCGCGCAGAGGGGAATCGGCGTAACGAGGAATGTCTGGACTAAGGCAGGTTGTCGGTACGCGCCACTCTGCCGAGGTAGCCGCCGTGGTGGCGAATGCCATAGTCGTCCCGAGTAATGCCCTTGAGTTCCAGCAGTGCCAGTGCCAGCGCATCGGAGACGGCCAGCATCACTGCAATGCTGGCACTCGGAGTCATGCCCAGAGGGCAAGGCTCTTTCACTTCTCCCATATCGACGACCACATTCGACAGGTCGCGCAGAGGGGAATCGACGTGACTGGTGATGCCTATCACAGACGCCAGCCCCAGATGATGGGTCGCCAGAGTAATCATTTCGAGGACCTCGGCACTCTTTCCGCTGGTTGAAAAACCGACGATGACATCACCTTTGCTCACTATCCCCAGATCGCCATGCGCGTTGTCGGCTGGATGAACAAAGACCGCCGGCGTTGCCGTGGGGGTGAGAGTGGCGGCAAATTTGTGAGCAATAATGCCGGCTTTGCCGATGCCGGTGGCCACAACCTTGCCTCGACATTCGTTCAGAATATGCACGGCTTTCTCAAAATCAGGCGTAGGGCGAACGGCCGCAATGGCTGCCGATTCCGCTTCCAGAACAGTCTTGATTCGATCCAGTATTCGACTCATGCAAAAGCCTTGAATTTTTTTGAAAGAGCACTCGAAAAAGATCGCCCATTATAGCTGATGCATTCGTATCGAAGGACAGGGGCATCGTTATAATGACTCAGCATTGGACGGCCTGAAGTGCCAATGATGTCTTTTCGATTTTTTGAGCAGCCGCCGGATTCTGTCTGCTGGTTGCCTTCGCTGGTGCCGAAACCCGACTCTTCGGAGTGGCTTGCCTGCAATCAACTGCCTTCAGTGGCCTTTTCTGGCGTTCGGACTGCGAGGATTGCTCAGGCAGCAGAACGTTTCCTCGGCAGGCTGGAAGGGGTTTGCTCGAAAAGCAACAGCAGACCAAAGGCAGGACTGCTGAAAATTCATCGGGCGGGGCGAGTATCTCTGGATATTCACTGTGCTGCGAGTTCAAAAGCTCACCCTGAACTGGGTGAGGACGAGTCCTATCAACTGACCCTTTTTCCCGAAACCGCCGCCATTTGTCTACGAGCCAACAGCGAATGGGGCATTCTGCACGGCCTGGAGACGCTTGCTCAATCCTTGTGTTCGCAGGCAACCGGCTGGCGACTGCCTGTGATTGCCGTCAAGGACAAACCCGCTTACCCCTGGCGAGGACTGTGTCTGGATTTGTGCCGACACTGGATCGGGCCTCGGAAGATTCGGCATATTGTCGATGGCATGGCCTGCAGCAAACTCAATGTCCTGCATCTGCACCTGTCCGACGACCAGGCCTTTCGGCTGGCACTGGACAGTGTACCGAAGCAGTCGAACGAGTTTGAGCAACTGAGCCGGAAGCAGGTAGCCGATCTGGTCGAGTACGCAGCCATGAGAGGCATTCGTCTGGTACCGGAAATTGACCTGCCGGGACACAGCACGGCATTACTGGCAAGGCTGCCCGAGCTGGCAGCCGGTTCACCACCAACGAGTCCCAGCGGTGAATTTGGCGGCCACACTCATTGCCTGAATCCGGTTCGAGAGCAGACCTGGCGAATACTGGAGGGCATATTCGCAGAAATAGCCGAATGGTTTCCGGATTCGTATATCCACACCGGAGGCGATGAGGTCAACTCGGCAAGCTGGTCGGAAAATCCTGAAATTCGGCGATTCATGAAAGACCACGAATTGTCCGACCATGCTGGTCTGCAAGCCCTGTTTCATTCGCGGCTGGGGGCGGTACTGGCTCGCCTCGGCAAGCGGATGATTTTGTGGGACGAAGCGGTACATCCGAATTTGGACAAGGCGACCCTGATTCAGTGCTGGCGGGGTGTCAAGGCTCGTGATATGGCAATTTCAGCAGGGCACTCGGTGCTTTTCTCCAGTGGCTACTATCTGGATCAGAACTACAGTGCCTTCGTCCACCATGGCTTTGATCCGGCCGCATCCAGCAAGGATTTGGAAGCCGCCGAACAAGCGATACTCTCGGCACCGGGGCTGGGGAACCTACAGGCTCTGTTGCCCGAACTGCTGAAGGGAGTGGGTGTCGCCGATTCAGGAAAGGTTCTGCCTCAACAGACGGTTGATTCGGTACTGGGCGGTGAGGCCTGTCTGTGGTCGGAACTGGTGGATGAAGCCGCACTCGACAGCAGGCTGTTCAGTCGCCTGCCGGCGGTGGCGGAACGGCTCTGGCTGGGAGGACGAGTCGAGTCGGAAGACTGTGCCGGCGATCTCTACACCAGGCTTCAAGGCCATTGGCACTACCTTGAACGAGTGACTCATCTGGAACCCTTGACTCAGGCCTCAAGACGACTTCGAGGGTTTGGGCTGTCGAACGAAGCTGTGTCGGCGGCCGAAGTCTTGCTGAGCAGCCTGGAGCCACTCAAGTGGCACTGGCGACTGCTGGGTGACGAGTGTCTTCAGGCCCGAGCAGCCGGCGTTGAGTCTGCTACCGAAAGACCTTACAGAGTGAGTAGCCCGCTCAACCGAATGGTGGATATCTGCCCGCCGGAAAGCATTCTGACGAGGCAGCTGGAGCAGGCGGCAACCCGGTTGCAGAGCAAGGCAGATCCGATACTTTCGGGCGAACTTCTCGAATTGGCGAAAACCTGGCAACAACAGGCGATTGTGCTGAACAAAACCGACTCTCCGCTGATCGATGAAGTCCTTACTCTCAGCAGATGGCTGGGACGGCTGGGCGGCCTGCTGGCCGGTCAAATTCGAGGAGAGCTTCAAACCGACAGGCGAGCATGGCAAGCCGAGCTTGACGAGATGAAAGAAATCGCAGGTGAGCTGTTGCTGACGGTGGTGGCTCCCGTTGAAACCCTGCTTGACCAGTTTGATGGCGACCAGTCGGAAGGCCGGAAAAAGCAAACCAACACGCCTGAGAAAGGCAAAAACGAGTAGACTATAGAGTGACCGGAAAACGAGTAGAGAGCAGTCGAATTCGGCGTGCGAAAGCCGGCTTGTTCGCTCAGGAAAGCGGAGAAATTATTTTGGCACAGTATGTCTTTGTAACCGGCGGAGTGGTTTCTTCTGTCGGCAAGGGAGTCCTCTCAGCGGCACTGGCGGCGGTTCTTGAGACACGCAACCTGTCGGTGACCATCCTCAAACTTGATCCCTATATCAACCTTGATCCGGGAACCATGAGCCCCTTTCAACATGGCGAAGTCTTTGTCACCGAGGACGGCAGCGAAACCGACCTGGACCTCGGGCATTATGAACGTTTTATCAATGTGCCCATGTCGAGACACAACAACTTTACCACTGGCAGCGTATACGCCGAAGTTCTGCGCAAGGAAAGACGGGGCGATTACCTCGGCAATACGGTGCAGGTCATTCCGCATATCACTGACGAAATCAAGTGCCGTATTCGTAATGTCTCGAAAGGCTACGACCTGGTGCTGGTGGAAATTGGCGGCACGGTGGGCGACATAGAAAGCCAGCCTTTTCTGGAGAGTGCTCGCCAGATGTGCGCCGAAGAAGGTTCAAAGAACTGCCTCTTTGTGCACCTGACGCTGGTGCCTTCGCTCAAAACCACCGGCGAAATCAAGACCAAGCCGACTCAGCATTCGGTCAAGGAGTTGCGTTCTGCAGGCCTGCAACCAGACATTCTGGTCTGTCGAAGCGAGCGACCCCTGTCGTTGGAGGCAAAAGAGAAGATCGCCCTCTTTACCAGCGTCGACAAGGCGGCGGTGGTTTCGCTGCCGGATGCCCAGAGTGTCTATCAGATTCCTCGTATTCTGCAGGAAAGCGGGCTGGATCAGATCGTCCTCGACAACCTGCAGAGAGACTGCCCGGTGGCCGATCTGGAGGAATGGGACAATGTGGTGGCAGCCATGATGAACCCTCAGCACAAGATTCGGCTGGCCATGGTCGGAAAATACATGGAGTTGCAGGATGCCTACAAATCCCTGATCGAGGCCATTTCTCACGCCGGCATTCATGCTCGCATCGAGGTCGAAACCCTCTACATAAACGCCGAAGATATTGTCGAGGGAGATGTCGGAGCACTGTCCGAGGCCGATGCCATATTGATTCCCGGCGGCTTTGGCGACAGGGGTTTTGAGGGCAAAATCAAAACCGTTGAGTACGCACGGCTTCACGGAGTGCCTTATCTGGGTATCTGCTACGGCATGCATGCCGCAGTGGTCGAATATGCACGCAATGTACTGGGAATAGAGAGTGCCAACTCAACTGAAAACGAGGAGACAACGCCAGATCCGCTGATTTCCCTGATCAAGGGCAATGCCCTGGAATCCGGCGGTGACATGGGCAGTACCATGCGTCTGGGTGTTCAGGCCTGCTCTCTGAACGAAGGCACACTGGCTCGAGAAATCTACGAGAAAAGCGTCATCCACGAACGTCATCGCCACCGCTATGAACTCAATGAGGACTACATCGACAGGCTGATTGAGGGTGGTTTGACGATCAGCGGGCGTTGTCTGGAAAACAATCTGGCCGAAATGATCGAAATTGCCGATCACCCCTGGTTTATCGGCTGCCAGTTTCATCCTGAGTTTACTTCCAGCGTCAAAACCGGACATCCCCTGTTCATCAGCTTTCTGCAGGCGGCTGTTCAACACCGGCGGCGGCAGGCGAAGCAGCAGACGAAGTCGGCTGGAAAGCGATCCAGCGAGAGTTCGGCCATCCAGGGAGAATGGAGCAAGTGAATGCAGCTCGCTGATTTTGAAATCGGTTCGAACTCCCCCTTTTTCCTGATTGCCGGGCCCTGCGTCATCGAAAGCGAGGCACTGGCCATGGATACCGCCGGCAGGCTTTCGGAAATTGCTGGTCGGCTGGGTATTCACTTTATCTACAAGTCGTCCTTTGACAAGGCCAACCGTTCGTCCGGCGGCAGCTATCGTGGACCCGGTCTGGAGGAAGGGTTGCGTATTCTTGAAAGAGTGAGCAGGGAAGTCGGCCTGCCGGTACTCACCGATGTTCACGAGGACACTCCTCTGAATGAGGTGGCCGATGTGGTGGCGGTACTGCAGACGCCGGCTTTTCTGTGCCGACAAACCAACTTCATTACTGCAGTAGCAGCCACCCAAAAGCCGGTCAACATCAAAAAAGGCCAGTTTCTTGCACCCTGGGACATGGTGCATGTGGTTGACAAGGCCAAGTCAACCGGCAATCAACAAATAATGGTGTGTGAGCGAGGCGTTAGCTTTGGGTACAACAATCTGGTTTCGGATATGCGGGCCCTGCCGGCACTGAAAAAAACAGGCTGTCCGGTGGTATTTGACGCCACACATTCGGTCCAGCTGCCGGGTGGACTGGGGAGCCAGTCGGGCGGGCAAAGAGAAATGGTGCCTGTGTTGGCGAGAGCGGCGGTGGCGGCGAGTATAGACGGACTCTTTATGGAAACTCATCCGAATCCGGAACAGGCACTTTCAGACGGTCCCAATTCTTTTCCGATGGACCACATACAGGCTCTGCTGGAGCAGTTGATGGAACTGGATTCGATCGTCAAGTCAAAACCGCTCATGGAAACCGTGATTGCCTGAACAGCAAAATGGCGGCTACCAAGACAATCAAGGCAAGGGAAGTGCTCGATTCCCGAGGCAATCCAACGGTCGAAGCCGAAGTTTTGCTGGTTGACGGCAGTATCGGTGTTGCCTGCGTGCCTTCGG